>DQBD01000046.1:0-186 GCA_003526065.1 Gammaproteobacteria bacterium
ACCTGGCAGACCGCGCACAAGATGAAGGTGCAGCGCGGCGCCCTGCCGCAGGACAGCGCCCGGGCCGACAACTTCCGCGCCCGCCGCTACGTGGCGAAATACACCATCAACCCCGCCATCAGCCACGGCATCGCCCACGAGGTGGGCTCACTGGAGGCCGGCAAGCTCGCCGACATCGTGCTGTGG
>DQBD01000046.1:552-8312 GCA_003526065.1 Gammaproteobacteria bacterium
CCAACGCCTCCATCCCCACGCCGCAGCCGGTGCACTACCGGCCCATGTTCGGCGCCTTTGGCCCGGCCATCGCCGCCACCAGCCTCACCTTCGTCTCGCAGGCCGCGCTGGCCGCCGGCGTGCCCCGCAATCTCGGCCTGCGCCGCCAGGCCGTCGCCGTGAAGGGCACACGCCGCATCGGCAAGTCCGACATGGTGCTCAACGACTACGCGCCGGTCATGGAAGTGGACTCACAGACCTACGAGGTCCGCGCCGATGGCATGCTGCTCACCTGTGAGCCAGCGGAAGTGCTGCCGCTGGCGCAGCGGTATTACCTGTTTTGACGTAATGTTTAGACACGATTGGCTGGTCGAATGAGACGTGCATATGCCGCCTTCGTGAACCGTTGCCGTCGATTTTGAAGACCGGCATCAGCGTCTCGATGGCCGTGCCGTGTATCACAGTCGCCGGCACTAAAGGCACCTCCACCCGGGTGCCGAGATCGGCCGTCAGTCGCTCTGGATATCCAGGAGATCGGGACAGGCGGCGAAGGACTCGGGATGGATGTTCCTGTGAAGCGAGAACGGGGGCATCAAAAGGATCTCCGGTCATCGCCGAAGACCCCGAGTCTCAACCTTCTGGTTAGAAGCGTCGAAGGCGTCCCGGTTCGCCGCCAGCCATTGCTCGCGCTGGCGCTGCCGGAGCCTCTCGACCAGCGCCTGCTCCAAGGTGGCCGTAAGATTGATCTTCAGGTCCCGGACCTTGGCGAGGAGATCGGCATAGATGCTCCGGTTGGCGGGGCGCCTGGCGGTTTGGTGGTCGTCGGATGTGGCCACGGCGGTGCGTGCGCATGCGTATATGCTATGCGCAGATGATTTGCCGAGCGACCGCGAGTGACCGGCGCGCGTGCTTCCGTCATGGCCGCCGATCGCTGAACCTTCGCAGACGGCGGGTCACCAACTTTGGGGAGTGAAGATGTTGCCATGACCGACGAAAGCACCGACCTGCGCCGAATCCTGACCGAATGCCGCACGATCGCGGTAGTGGGCCTGTCGGCCAAGGAACCCCGCGCGAGCCATCAGGTCGCCCGCTATCTGCAACAGCATGGCTATCGCATCATTCCGGTCCACCCGCGCTTCGATTCGGTGCTCGGCGAGCGCTGTTATGCCCGCCTCGCCGACATTCCGCACGCTGTCGACCTGGTGAACGTCTTTCGGCGCACGGAAGACATGCTGCCAGTCGCACAGGAAGCCGTGGCCATCGGCGCCCGTTGCCTGTGGCAGCAGCTCGGCATTGCCAACATCGAGGCTGACCGGCTGGCGCGCGCAGCCGGGCTCGATTCGGTCATGGACCGCTGCATCAAGATCGAACACGCCCGGCTGATCGGGGCCGGCTGAGCCCGGGGGCGCGGCCAGCGCCATCAGCGCGTGAAGTCTTCCGGCCCGTGGCGCTCGGGTACGCGCTCGGCCTCCGGCCCCCAGGTGCGATTGACGCGACGGCCGCGCTGAACGGCGGGTCGCGCGGCGATTTCCTCGGCCCAGCGCAACACATGCTGATAGGTCGTCACCTGCAGGAACTCGCCCGCCTCGTACAAGTTCTCGCGCACCAGCGCGCCATACCAGGAATGCACCGCGATGTCGGCGATCGTGTAGGCCTCGCCGGCGAGGTAACGCCGGTCGGCCAGGTTGCGATTGAGCACGTCGAGCTGGCGTTTCACCTCCATCGCAAAGCGGTTGATGGGGTATTCGAGCTTGACCGGCGCATAGGCGTAGAAATGACCGAAGCCGCCGCCCAGAAACGGCGCGCTGCCCATCTGCCAGAACAGCCAGGACAGACATTCGGCTCGTCCGGCCCCCGCTTCGGGCAGGAAGGCGCCGAACTTTTCCGCCAGATAGAGAAGGATCGCGCCCGACTCGAACACACGGGTGGGGGTCGGCGTGCTGACATCCAGCAGAGCCGGGATCTTGGAGTTCGGGTTGACGGCGACAAAGCCGCTGGAGAACTGCTCGCCGTCCAGGATGTTGATGGGCCAGGCGTCGTACTCGGCCCCGGTGATGCCTGCCTCCAGCAGCTCCTCGAACATCACGGTGACCTTCACGCCGTTCGGTGTCGCGAGTGAATAGAGCTGGTGCGGGTGCTGGCCCACCGGCAGTTCGCGGTCGTGGGTGGGGCCGGCAACGGGGCGGTTGATGGCTGCGAAGCGTCCGCCGCTTTCGGTATCCCATTTCCAGATCCGGGGCGGGACGTACTCGGCGGGGTTTTCATCGCTCATCGCAAGCTCCTCGAGGGTGGGAAGAGAAGGGAACGCCGGCCGACGGGCGGCCGATTCATCATAAAGGCCCGGCCGGCACAATGCGCGCAGGGCCACGCGATGCAAAAAATTCTTTTTGCGATCAGCGCTTTGAAAATTATCTGCCGGCAAGTGTAAGAATTTTCTCCGCACCGCGACTACGGCAATGCGACCCGAAGATGGGCCCACCGGCCCGCAGAACCGGTCGCAGCGCCCGCGGCCGCTTGCCGCGTTTTACCCATACTCATCAAGGAATGAACCGATGACCCGTAAAGCCCAACCCCTGACCCTCGCCGGTGCCGGCCTGGCCGCCGCGTTTGGCCTGGCCGTGACCCTGGCCGCGGCCCCGGCCGTTGCCGGCGCCGCCGACAAGGAAAAATGCTATGGCGTGTCCCTGAAAGCCAAGAACGACTGCGCGGCCGGACCGGGCACGACCTGCGCCGGCACTTCCGTCAAGGACTATCAGGGCAACGCCTGGAAATATGTCCCGGCAGGCACCTGCGTCTCGATGGACTCGCCCACCTCGCCAACGGGCAAGGGCCAACTCGCCGCATTTGCTGAAAAGTAATACTGTTTGACGCATGACAGGCAGGCGGAGCGCATCCATGACGGTCTCTTCCCATCACAGTCCCTCGTGGCATGCAGCGTCCGCCTGCCGCACCGGCGCCTGTACCGGACTGGGCTTGAAGCCCCAGCATTTCGGGCAGATTCTGGACCAGCGCCCCTCGCTGGGTTTCTTTGAGATCCACGCCGAAAACTACATGGGCGCGGGTGGCCCGTTTCACCACTATCTCAGCCGTATCCGCGAGCACTACGCCCTGTCGGTACACGGCGTCGGGCTGTCGATCGGTGGCAGCGACCTCGATCCGGCGCACCTCGAGCGCCTGGCGACCGTGCTGGCGCGCTACGAACCCGAGTGGTTTTCCGAGCATCTGGCCTGGTCGCGCCACGGCGCGGTGTGCCTGAACGATCTGCTGCCGGTGGTCTACGACGCCGCTACCTTGGCGCGGGTCTGCGATCACGTCGACCACGTCCAGGAGCGCCTGGGCCGGCGCATGCTTCTGGAAAATCCGGCCACCTATCTCGAAAGCCGCGCCTCGACGCTGTCCGAGGCGGAATTCATCACCGCGATCGTCCGCCGCACCGGCTGCGGCTTGCTGCTCGACGTGAACAACGTGTTCGTCTCCTGCGTGAATCACCATCGCGATCCGCAGGCCGAACTGACCGCCCTGCCGCTGCAGGCCGTGGGCGAAATCCATCTTGCCGGTCATGCCGAGGCCGTGGATGGCGCCGGCGATCCGCTGCTCATCGACAACCACGGCGCGCCGGTCGCCACCGCAGTCTGGGATCTGTATGCCCAGGCCATCGCGCAGCTCGGCCCCGTACCCACGCTGATCGAACGGGACAACGACATTCCCGCCTTCGATGTGCTCCTGGCCGAAGCGCGCCAGGCCGAGCGCATCCTGCAAGCCGCCCGAGGCGATGCACGGGTGGAACACGCATGATGGATCAGCCCGAATTCGCCGGCGCGCTGCTCGATCCCGAGCGGCCGCCACCCACCGACCTGACGACCTGGAACGGCTCCGACCCCGCCACGCGTCTTGCGATCTATCGCAACAACGTCATGGTCTCGCTGCTGGGCGTGCTGGCCGATACCTTTCCGGTCACGCGCGAACTGGTCGGCGAGGCATTCTTCCGCGCCATGGGTCAGTGCTTCGTGCGCGCGCAGCCACCACAAAGTCCGGTCATGGCCGAATACGGCGCGGGATTTGCCGATTTCATCGCGGCCTTCGCGCCGGCCCGCACGCTGCCTTATCTGCCCGATGTCGCGCGCCTGGAGTGGCTGCGCCTGACGGCGCTGCATGCCGCCGATGCCGAGCCGATGCCCGCCGAGCGCCTGGCGACCCTGCTGGCCGATCAGCCGGATCTGGGTGCTTGGCACGTGCGGCTGCATCCCGCCTTCGCCGTGCTGCGCTCGGACCACGCCGCCGTCTCCATCTGGGCGGCGCACCAGGGCGTGGGCTCACTCGCCGAGATCGACCCGAGTGCGGGCGAGAGCGCCTGGGTGACGCGTCCCGAGCTGGAAGTGGACGTCATTCCGGTCGATACCGCGACGGGCGAACTGGCCGCGCGGCTGCTCGCGGGGGACTCGCTCGCGGCCGCTGTCGGGGCGGTGCACGAGGCGGGGCTGAACCTCGATCTGTCCGCTGCGCTGGCCGGCCTGATCCGCGCCCGCGCCCTGATTTCCCTTGATCCCCCTGGAGAAACCGCTGCATGAAGCCCGCATCTGCAATCGCGCCACTGCCATGGCCCGCCCGGCCGCTGGCCGCACTGATCGATCTGTTCGGACGCATTCCGGACAGCCTGATCGCCCTGCTCGGCCGGTTTTCCATCGCCGCGGTGTTCTGGCTGTCCGGACAGACCAAGATCGAGGGGCTGACCATCAATCTGGTGCAGGGCGAGTTCAGCCTGGGCTGGCCGCGACTGTCCGATTCGGCACTGTTTCTGTTCCAGGAGGAATACGCGCTGCCGCTGCTGCCGCCACTCTGGGCGGCGATCATGGCCACGGTGGCCGAGCATGTGTTGCCGATTCTGGTGTTGATCGGGCTGGCCACCCGCTTCTCGGCGCTGGGTCTCTTGGGCATGACGCTGGTGATCCAGCTGTTCGTCTATCCCGGCGCCTATCCGACCCACGGTGTGTGGGCCGCGGTGTTGCTGTATCTCATCGCAAAGGGGCCCGGTAAGGTGTCGATTGATGCCTGGATCGCCCGCCAATACGGCCGGACCGGCTAAGCCCGGCTTGGCTCAGGGCAGCGGGTCCTTGTCGTCGGGGGCGGAAAAGTCGCCATCCAGGGGCGAGAACCGGCGCGAGGCTTCGCGCAGGACATCCATCTGCCGGTTGAAGCGGCGGCATCCGCTGCACATGGCCAGATGCATGCGCAAGGCCATGCGCTCGCCGAACGACAGCGGTCGCTCCCGAGCCTCGGACATCAGACGGGTACTCTCCCGGCAACTCAACATGGCTGCGCCTCCCCGAACCAGCGGTTTTCCAGACATTCGCGCAGCCGCAGCCGCGCGCGGTGCAATGTCACATGCAGATTGGTCTGCGAAATCCCGAGCACCTTACACATCTCATCGGCATCCAGCCCGAGAAATTCCCGCATCATGAAAGCCCGACCCTGGCGAGGCGGCAGGCCGTCCAGGCAGACGGCGAAAATCTGCCAGAATTGATCGTCCTGGAAGCTGCCCTCGGGATCACCCCACTTCCGGGGCAGTTCCTCGGCGCGCCAGTGCCCCGTCTCATCGAACAGCTGATCGAGCCACTCGTCGCCGCCGGCTTCATCATCGCTCACACGGCTTGGCTCGACCCAGCGCCGACGCTGACGCAGCGCATCGATGATCTTGTGCTTCAGGATCCCGAACATCCAGGTCTTGAAGGCCGCCTGTCCGCGATAGCCCGCCACGTTCTTCAGCGCGCTCACCAAGGCTTCCTGTACGACGTCTTCCGCCAGATGCGCATCACCCAGCTGCAGGTGGGCGAATTTCAGCATCCGGCGGCGCAGGTCTGCGATGAAAGCCGGATCCTGCAGGTAGTCGGGGGCCTCGAAGGGGGCGTCGGGTGACGACATCGTCGAACATCTCGGTCGGCGTTGAACAAGGCTGAACAGCGGCAAGGCTCTAGCGTACCCTATCCCGTCGCGGCCGCCCTGCGTCACCGCAAGCCGGAGCGCCGGCCGGCTCCCGCCAACCCATCCCGTGGAGCAACGCTCATGCAGACCCTCGAGGCGCTGGAACGAATCGCCCGCGAGGCCGGCACCATCGCGCAAACCGCCCGCGCCGAAGGCCTTGCCGTCACCGCCAAGGCCCAGGGAGAGATCGTGACCTCGGCCGATCGGGCCGTCCACGTCGGCCTGCTGACGGCGTTCGCCCACCACTTCCCCGGTCTGCCCCTGCTGACCGAGGAAAGTCCGCGCCACGATGTTCCGGACGGTTCGTTCCTGGTGGCGGATGAAATCGACGGTACCGCCCCGTTTTCGGCTGGATCGGCGCAATGGGGAGTGATGCTGGCCGGCATGGACCCGGCGCCACGCCACGCCGTGATCCACCTGCCGGACCTGGGCGTCACCCTCACCGCAGCACGGGGCGAGGGCTGCTGGCTGAACGGCGATCGTGTCACCCTGCGCGGCGGTGACGCGCTCGGCGACGCATTGCTCGGCGCCGAATTCAACAAACGCTTGCGCCCAGAGGAATGGGCATGGTTGCAGCGACTGGTGGGGGCGACGCGGGCCGTCCGCGCCACGGCCTGTTCGGCGGCCAGCACCCACGAGCTGCTGAGCGGTGTCACCGGCCTGTACATCAACTTGCGCGGCGGCCGGATCTGGGATTTCGCGGCCCCGGCCCTGATCATCTGCGAAGCAGGCGGGCAGACCTGTGCGCCCGATGGCGGGCCGCTGGTCTGGGATCGGGTGGAAATGGGCCTGGTCGCCGGCGCCAACCGGGGGCTGCTCGACGCCGCCCTCGCCCTGCGCGAAGAGGCGCCGATGGCGGGGCCGGACGTTGCCCGTGACCCGGCGCGCGGACGATGACGCGCACACCGGTCACCATGCCCACGAAGCGCCTGCTGCTGCGCCCATGGCGGTCAGCGGATCGGGCGCCGTTCGCCGCGCTCAATGCCGATCCCCGCGTCATGGAATATTTCCCCACCGTGCTCGACCGGGCGGACAGTGATGCCTTGGCCGATCGCTGCCAGCGGCTCATCGACACGCAGGGCTGGGGATTCTGGGCGGTAGAACACCGGCAAACCGGCGCGTTTCTGGGCATGACCGGCCTGAATGTCCCGTCGGCCGAGCTGCCTTGTTCGCCCTGCGTGGAAATCGGCTGGCGCTTCGCTCACCCGCATTGGCGGCAGGGTTTCGCCACCGAAGCCGCGCTCTGCGCGCTGAACTTCGGCTTCGAGCGGCTCGCGCTGACCGAGATCGTCGCCTTTACCGCGGTCGGCAACCAGCGCTCGCGAGCGGTCATGACACGCCTGGGCATGCACGATGCCCACGAACCGTTCGATCATCCCGCCATCGCGCCGGACAGCCCGTTGCGACGGCTTGTCCTCTACCGCCTGTCGCGGACGCAATGGTTGGCCGGCACGCCGTCCTGAGCACCGCTACGGCCGCCAACATCCAGAAGAGCCTGCCTCGGCTTCAAAAAGTCATCAGGGAGCATCTGGATTTTTACCCTGCGCCAGCAGTTCGTATTCGAGGATGAACTGATGCGCAGCGGCTTGAAATTCGGGCGGGATCGCGCCGCGATCGCGCAATTGCAACAACCGATCGAAACAGAGGCGCGTATCCAAATAGGGTTCCAGCGACCTCGGATTCAGTCGGGGACGCTGTCGAGCTGGTCCGTTGCCGCCGAATACGACATTCTGCTGAAGAAGCTGTTTCAGCAGCTCGAGCAAGCCGGCGTCCGTCGATGCCACCGCTTCACACCAGCGCCG
>DQBD01000062.1 GCA_003526065.1 Gammaproteobacteria bacterium
CCATGTCGAGCATGCGGTCGGCCTCGTCCAGCACCAGAATTTCCACCGCATCCAGCGACACCGTGCCCTGCTGGAGGTGATCGAGCAGACGGCCGGGCGTGGCGGTCAACACATCCAGGCCCCGCGCCAGCGCGGTCACCTGCGGATTGAAGCCCACACCGCCGAACACCACGGCGCTTTTCAGGCGCAGTTCACCGCCGTACGCGCTGACGCTGTCGCCGACCTGCGCCGCCAGTTCGCGCGTGGGCGTGAGAATCAGGGCCCGCACCGTACGCGGGCGCAGGGGGCGCCCCGAGTCGGCGAGACGCTGCAACATCGGCAGCGCAAACCCGGCTGTCTTGCCGGTACCGGTCTGGGCGGCGGCCAGCACATCCTGGCCGGCGAGGACCACCGGCACGGCCTGCTGCTGGATGGGAGTGGGATTGGCGTAGCCGCGTGCGGCCACGGCACGACACAGCTCAGCGCGCAGGCCGAGCGTGGCAAATGGCATTGAGAGATCCTTCGGTAGTAACCGGGCCGAACGAGATAGTCGAGGCCGGTCAGAAACAAGACTGGCGCTCACGGCGCCGACAGAGACCGGGCGCCGCGAGCGCGGCAACCCAATAATCGGCTAGTTTACCCCGGCTTGCCGCGCGACGGCTAAAACCCGCGTCCAAGGCGCCGATAAACTGTCCGAGGTGGGCCCGCCTCGCTGCCCGGCCCGGGAAGTCGATCGCCATGACGTCGCCAAACCGCCGCAACTACTACCGCATTCTCCACCTGCAGCCGGACGCACCGGATGCGGTGATCCGCACCGCCTACCGCACCCTGATGCAGACACTGCGCCAGCACCCGGACCTCGGTGGCGACGGTGCCACCGCCAGCCTGCTCAACGAGGCCTACGCCACGCTGTCAGACCCGGACCGGCGCGCCGCCTACGACGCGCAGCTCGGCGATCCTGAGCACGCCTCGCCTCCACCGCCTTGCCCACCTGCCGCGCCGGACAGGCAGTGCCCGTACTGCCTGTCCGGAATCGCCGTGCAGTCCCCGGGCACGAGCCACCGGCGGTGCCAGGTGTGCGGCAGTCCGTTGTCGCCCCCACCGGGCGCGCAACAGTTCAACGAGGCGCGACGGGCCTTCGATCGCCGAACCCTGGCCGCTCCGGTGGAGTACTTCCTGCGCCAGGACAGCGGACCACGCGCGGCGATGCTCGAGGATTTCTCGCCGGCCGGCGCCCGGATGACACTCGACCACCACCTGCCCCCGCACACGGTACTGGCGCTCAAAACACCGTTGTTCGACGCGCTGGCCCAAGTGGTGGACTGCCAACCGGCACCGTCACGCAAGCACTGGCAACTGCGTGTGCAGTTCCTGACGCTGGCGCTGACGGCACCGGCCGGCAGCCTGGTCACCACCCACGTCTAGCAGCAGCGGCGTACCTGCGACCAGTCCGCCGCCTGACGCTGCTTGAAGAAGGTGCGCCGGTCCAGCACCGGCCGGTCGGGATGTACCGCCGCGTGGTGTGCCAGATAGCGCTCGTAGGCGTCGTCACCACTGACCGCCCGCAGCCACGACCAGAACGCGCGCACCAGCTTCATGCCGACTCCTGCGCCGGTGTCATGCCGGCACTCTGGCGCACATGGCGCAGGCACACCCGCGTCATGTCGGCCAGGATCAACCACAGCAACCCCACGAACAGCACCGTCAGCCAGCCATCCAGGCGCTGGTTGAAAATCAGCTGCGGCGCCACCGCGGCCTTCTCCGGTGGCAACACGCCCGCCGCCAGCTTGCTGGCCAGGTCATTGGCACCGGCAAAGAAACCCAGGCGCGGGTCATCGCTCATCACTTTTTGCCAGGCGGCGCTGCTGGTGACCACCGTCAGCCAGGCCAGCGGCAGGCCGGTGACCCAGAAATAGCGCTCCCGCCCGGTCTTGACCAGGATGGCGGTGCCCACCGACAGGGCAATGGCCGCCAGGATCTGGTTGGAAATGCCGAACAGCGGCCACAGGATGTTGACCCCGCCGGCCGGATCGATAACGCCGATGTACAGAAAGTACCCCCACCCGGCGACCACCAGCCCGCTGCACAGCAGCACCGACGGATACCAGGCCGTGCGCCCCAGCGCCGGCACGAAGTTGCCCAGGAAATCCTGCAGCATGAACCGTCCCACGCGCGTACCGGCATCCAGGGTGGTCAGAATGAACACCGCCTCGAACATGATCGCGAAGTGGTACCAGACCGCCAGCATCCCCTGACCGAAGGCGCTGCTGAAGATGCTGGCCATCCCCACGGCCAGTGACGGCGCCCCGCCGGTGCGCGCGAACAGCGTCGCCTCGCCCATTTCCCGGGCGAGCGACTCCATCTGTTCGAGCGTGACCGGGAAGCCCCAGGAAGAAATGGTCGCCACCGCCTGCGCACCCTCGCCGACCACGCCGGCGGCGGTGTTGATGGCGAAGAACACGCCCGGCTCCAGCACGCAGGCGGCGATCAGCGCCATCAGGGCCACGAACGACTCCAGCATCATGCTGCCGTAACCGATCATGTGGATGTCGCGCTCATCGGTCAGCAGCTTGGGCGTGGTGCCCGAACTGACCAGCGCATGGAAGCCGGATACCGCACCGCAGGCGATGGTGATGAACACGAAGGGAAACACCTTGCCGGCGAAAATCGGCCCCGTGCCATCCACGAACTGCGTCAGCGCCGGCATGTGCAGTACCGGGTTCAGCCACACGATGGCCACGGCCAGCAACGCCACCGTACCGAGCTTCATGAACGTGGACAGGTAATCGCGCGGCGCCAGCAGCAGCCACACCGGCACCACCGCCGCCACGAAGCCATACACCATGATTCCGTAGGCGATGGTCAGCGGCCCGTGGTCGAACCAGGTCCGCAGCGTTGGCTGCTGGTCCACCCAGCCACCGCCCCACACCGCCAGCAGCAGCAGCGCGATGCCGATGGCACTGCCCTCGAGCACCCGGCCGGGCCGGATGCCGCGCATGTAGACACCCACCAGAATGGCAATCGGCACGGTCGCCAGCACGGTGGCGGTGGCCCAGGGGCTGTGCTTCATGGCGTTGACAATCACCAGCCCCAGCACGGAAATCAGGATGATCAGGATCATCAGCGTGCCGATCAGCGCTGCGCCACCGCCGACCGGACCCAGCTCGTCACGGGCCATCTGGCCCAGGCTGCGGCCGTTGCGCCGGGTGGAGAAGAACAGCACCGTCATGTCCTGGATGCAGCCACCGAGCACGGCGCCGACCAGGATCCACAAGGTCCCCGGCAGGTAGCCGAACTGCGCTGCCAGCGTTGGCCCGACCAGCGGCCCCGGCCCGGCGATGGCCGCGAAGTGGTGGCCAAACACCACCCAGCGGTTGGTGGGCACGAAATCGCGGCCATCGTTGATGCGTACAGCCGGCGTTGCCCGCCCGCCGTCGACCAGCAGCACGCGCGTCGCCACCCACGCGCCGTACACGCGATAGCCGATGGCATACACACACACCGCCGCCGCAATCAGCCACCAGGCGTTGATCGACTCGCCACGCGCCAGGGCAATGCCCCCGAACACGAACGCGCCCAGCCCCGCAACTACCAACCAGAACAACAGCTTGCGGACCGACATGCAACCTCCCCTGAAACTCTCGCCCACTCGCGCCCGGCGGCGCCAGGGCGCTAATGCTACCCGCTGCGGCGCGCATCTCATGCTCTATGCTTGATCGCTACCCGAGGAGCCCGACATGACCACAGCCGACGCCGACCGCTGGGAAGCCCGCTACCGTTCCGGCACCGCCGCCTACGCGGCGCAGCCCGCGCCGTTCGTGCAGCACTGGTTGCCACGCCTGCCACGCGGACGGGCGCTGGATGTGGCGTGCGGTCTCGGGGCCACCGCCATCGCGCTGGCCGAGGCCGGTTTCGCGGTCACCGGCATCGACATCGCACCGACCGCGCTGGCGCGCGCCCGGGAACACGCCGACCGCCGCGGCGTGCGGGTCGACTGGCAGTGTGCTGACCTGGCCGATCACCGCCTGCCGGCCGACCACTACGACCTCATCGTCAACATCCACTATGTCAACCGCGACCTGCTGGCGCAGTTCGCCGACGCGCTCAGGCCCGGTGGCTGGCTGCTGTTCGAGCAGCACCTGCGCTGGCCGGAACCGGTGGCCGGCCCGGCTTCCGACCACTACCGCCTCAGGACCAACGAGCTGCGGCACCTGCTGTGGCAATTGCAGCTGGTGCATTACGAGGAAGGCCTATGCGACGCGGCGGGCAGCGACCGCCCCCTTGCCCTGGCGCGCGCCGCGGCCCGGCGTCCCGGCTGACGGCGCCGCATACAATCGACGCAAGACGTGCACACACCGTAGGCACCCGCATGGACAGCAGCGATCTGAACGTCATTCGCGCCCTGCAGGACTGGGTCCGGGCAGGCGGGCGCGGCCATCTGGTCACCGTCGTAAAAACGTGGGGCTCCTCGCCACGACCCGCCGGGTCACTGCTGGCGGTGGGCGGGCCGGGACACCTGATGGGATCGGTGTCCGGTGGCTGCGTGGAGGACGACCTGGTGGCCAGACTGCGCAGCGGGCAGGTCGCCTCGGAGCGCCCCGAACGCGTGGTGTACGGCGTCTCGCGCGAGGAAGGCGAACGCTTTGGCCTGCCCTGCGGCGGCACACTGGAACTGGTCTGCGAGTCGATAGACGACGCCGAGGCCCTGGAGCCGGTGCGTCAGGCGCTTGAACAACGCCGGGCCGTGTGCCGCGAACTCGACCTGAACACCGGCACCACCCGCCTGCTGCCCGCACAGCCCCACACCGCCGCCTGCCGGCTTCAGGACAGCCGGCTGCGCAAGGTGTTCGGGCCGCAGTGGCAACTGATCATCATCGGCGCGGCCGAGCTGTCGCGCTGCATCGCCCAGCTGGCGCAGGCGCTCGACTACCACGTGGTGGTCTGCGACCCGCGCGCCGACTATGCCGCCACCTGGGACGTGCCCGGCACCGAATTGGTGGCCGGCCTGCCGGACGACCTGATCCGCGCGCGCGTCAGCGACGAGCGCTCGGCCATCATCACCCTCACCCACGACCCGCGCGTGGACGACATGGCCCTGATCGAGGCCCTCGAATCACCCGCCTTCTACGTCGGTGCGCTCGGCTCGCGGCGCACCACCGACGCCCGCCTGGAGCGCCTGCGCCAGCTGGACGTCCCCGCCACCGCCCTGGCGCGCCTGCATGCCCCCATCGGCCTGCCCATCGGCTCGCACGCGCCCATGGAGATCGCGGTCGCCATCGCGGCGGAACTGATCGCCGCGCGCAACAACGCACTCGGCGGCGCCCGTGACCGGCTGGCCGACCCCGCCGCGCGCAAAGCCGCCAGCGCTGCGTGAGTACCTGCCCCACCGTCGGCATCCTGCTGGCCGCCGGCGCGGGCAGGCGCTTCGGTGGCGACAAACTGCTGGCGCCCCTGCATGGCCGGGCACTGGTGCTGCATGCACTGGCGGCGCTGCACCCGGCAGTCGATCGGGTGATTGCCGTCGTGCGCCCCGGCGCTGGGGCATTGGCCGACGCTCTTGAACAGGCCGGCGCCCAGGTGGTGGAGTGCCCACGGGCCACCCTGGGCATGGGCCACAGCCTGGCCTGCGGCGCCGACCACGCGCCGCCCACCGCCAGGCTGCTGGTATCCCTGGGCGACATGCCGGCCGTGCGACCGGACACCATCCGGCGCGTGCGTCGGGCGCTGGAGCGCGGAGCGGTCATCGTCGTGCCGACCCATCATGGCCACCGTGGCCACCCGGTGGGTTTCGCCTCCGCCCTGCAGCGGGAACTGACCCGGCTGGTCGGCGACCAGGGCGCCCGCGCCCTGCTGCAGCGGCACGCCGCCGACGTGCGGGAAATCGCTGTGGATGACCCCGGAATCCTGCACGACGTCGACACCCCGACCGACCTGTCGGAAACAACCGC
>DQBD01000190.1:0-3270 GCA_003526065.1 Gammaproteobacteria bacterium
GGTCGGCCGTGCTGGCGACGCTGGCCGCCTGCCAGCGCTGGAACGCCTTACTCGACAAAGTCGCCGCCTCCCTTGCCCAGGCGGATGGTGCCGGCCTCGGCCAGGCGGCGGGCGGCGGCCAGCATGTCCTTCTGCGCCTCCTCCACCTCGGCCAGGCGCACCGGGCCGCGCAGCTGCATGTCCTCGCGCAGCATTTCCGCCGCGCGTTTGGACATGTTCTTGAAGAAACGGTCGCGCAATGCCGGATCGGCGCCCTTGAGCGCAACCAGCAGCACTTCGGACGTGGTCTCGCGCAACAGGGCTTGCAGCCCCTTGTCGTCTACGTCGATCAGATGCTCGAACAGGATCAGGTTGTCCTGTATGCGCTGTTCCAGGCCTTCGTCCGCCTCGCGCAACTCCTCCAGCAGCGTGTTGCCGGTGGCCGGATCGAGACGGCTGACGATGCCGGCGGCGCTCTTGATGCCGCCCACCTGGGCCGACTTGACGTCGACCTTGCTGTAGAAGTGCTGCTCGAGGATGGCCCGCACCTCGGCCAGCGCGGCCGGCTGCAACTCGTCCAGCGTCGCGATACGCGCCACGATGTCGGCCCGCAGGTCCGGTGGCAGCAATCCGAGCACCAGCGCCGCCTGGTCGGCCTCGATCGAGGCCAGCGCCAGGGCCGCCACCTGCGGATGCTCGCACCGCAACACAACGGCGATGGATTTCGGATCCATCCACTTGAGACCGCCCAGGGCATCGTCGCCGCCCTCCAAAACCCGGTCCAGGATCCCGCGTGCCTTCTGCTCGCCCAGCGCGCCGACCATCACGTTGCGCAGGTAGTCCTCCACGCCGACCGTCAGCATGGCATCGCTTTGAACCGCCAGGCCGAACTCCTGCAACACCGCGTCCACCTGCGCGCGGCTGATCCCCCCCAGGCGTGTCATGGCGCTGCCGATACGCTGCACCTCCTTCGGCTCCATCTGCCGCAGCACCTCGGCGGCCTTGCGCTCGCCAAGCGCCATGATGAGGATGGCCGAACGCTCGGCGCCGGACAGACGAAGCGGCTCAGGCATCGGCGGACATCCAGTTGCGCATCACCTGCATGACCCGGCGCGGGTCCTGCTCACCCAACTCCGGCAGCTCGGCAGCCTGCGGCGCCGGCAGACGGGCCGGTTCGGCGGGCTGCTCGGCCGGGGCGGACAGACGACCGGTGGCCGGAGCCGCCGTGCTGGCGATGACCTGCGCACCGGCCTGACGCACGCTGCGCAGCATCGGCCGCAACACACCGAGCACCACCGCGGCCAGGGCGCCGGCACCCAACAGCAACCGCGCCGCGTGCCACAACCAGGACTGCTCCCAGACCGGCGCCGGCTGCGGTTCCGGCATCGGCTGGGCCGGAGCGAAGGCGGCGTTCACCACATTGATGCTGTCCCCCCGCTCGGCGTTGAAACCGACGGCATCGCGTACCAGCGCGGTATAGCGGTCCAGTTCCTCCTGACTGCGCGGCTCGACCGATTCCCTGCCGTCCGGACCGACGACACGGCGATCGTCCACCACCACCGCCACCGTCAGGCGCTTGACGCCACCACCGCTCAACTTGCTGTGGCTGATGGTTCGGTCGATCTCGAAGTTGCGCACCGAGCGGCGGCTGCGCTCGCGCGGCGTCACGGGCGACTCGACACCGGCCCCATCCGCGTCCGTGTCCCCGGTTGCGCTCTCGGCCAGCTGCAGGCTGCCGTCCGCCGGCGGCTGGTTACTGAGCGTGCCGGGTACGCCACCGATACCAGCGCGTCCGGCCGTGGCGGTTTCCTCTTCCTGCGCGCTGCGCAGCACGGCGCCGTCGGGCTGGTACTCCTCGCGCGTGCGTTCGGTCACCTCGAAATCCACCTCGGCGCTGACCTTGGCACGCACCCCCCCAGGACCGACGACGGCCGCCAGCAGGTCCTCGATACGCCGCACGTAGTCCTGTTCCAGACGCCGCGTGTAGTCGTACTGTTCCGCCGACCGGTCCATTCCACGCTGGCCGGCGGGACGGGTCAGCAGGCTGCCTGCCTGGTCCACCACGGTGACGCGACCGGCGGCCAGGTTGGGCACACTCGATGACACCAGGTGAACGATGGCCGCCACCTGGCCGTCGTCCAGCGTGCGCCCGCGGTACAGCTGCAACATCACCGACGCGCTGGGCTTGTCATGCTCGCGCACGAACACCGAACGCTCGGGAATGGCCAGGTGCACGCGCGCCTGCTGCACGCCGGCCATGGCCGTGATGGTGCGTACCAGCTCGTTCTCCACCGCGTGCTGGTAACGGGCGCTTTCCATGAAGCGGCTGACACCGAAGCCCGGATCCTGGCTGAGCATCTCAAGACCGTTGCCACTGCCCTTGGGCAACCCCTCGGCCGCCAGCTTCATGCGCGCCTCGTGGACGGCCGTGGACGGCACGCGCAGGGCACCGGTGGCGGGGTCCAGACGATACGAAATGGCCGCCTTCTCGAGCGCCGCCACCACCTGTGCGGTATCGCGTTCCTCGAGGCTGCCGTACAGCAGGCTGTAGTCCGGTGTACGGGCCCACAGGACGATGCCCACCAGGCTGGCGATACAGGCGGCCACCGCCACCAGCAGCACGGCCTGGCGCGAGGCGGGCAGTTTGATGAAACCCTGGATCAGCGCCGCGGGCGTACTGGCGGCAGCATTGGGAATGGAGTCGGCCATGATGGTTCAGTTTCCGAAGGGGCTGTCTTAGACCTGCATGTTCATGACGTCCTGATAGGCCGCCAGCAGCTTGTTGCGCACCTGCACGGCAGCCTGAAACGAGACGCTCGACTTCTGGCTCGCGACCATCACCTGTGCCAGGCTGACCCGCTCGTCACCCTGCTCGAAGCGGGCCGCCAAGTCGGCCGACGTGGCCTGGGCGTGGTTGACCTGCTGCACGAACTCGCCGAGCACGGCCCCGAAACCGGGTGTGGACTCCTGCGGCGCGGACGGTGCGGCCGCCGGTTGCTCGAGTTGCGCGCGCAGGCTCCGGATCTGGCCCAGCACGGCGTTGATCTGCATGTCCGACATGGGTCAGCCCTCGTCCTGTGCGCCGCCCGGCGGCGGCACTTCAAAGCCCGCCTGTCGCAGCTGCGACAGCTTGTAGCGCAAGGTGCGCTCGCTGATGCCCAGCTGCGCGGCGGCGCGCGCCCGTCTGCCTTGCGCGGCGCGCAGCGCACCCAGAACAAGCTGGGCCTCACGGGTCTTCAGATCCCGGTCCAGTTCGCCCGGGCATGCCGGTTCCGCGGTGTCGCTCAACGG
>DQBD01000190.1:3505-3636 GCA_003526065.1 Gammaproteobacteria bacterium
GTTCCGCGGTGTCGCTCAACGGAGCCGGCGCCGAGGTACCGACCAGGTGGTTCGCCTCGATGGCACCGGCGTCGGCCAGAATCAACGCCCGCTGAATCATGTTGTCCAACTCGCGCACGTTGCCCGGCCAG
>DQBD01000226.1 GCA_003526065.1 Gammaproteobacteria bacterium
CGTTGATGCCTTTCCAGCCGGCGATGGACGAGCCGTCGAACATCATGCCGCTCTCGAAGAACTCGGCGTCGGCGCGGTCGGCCGGGATGGTGACGTGTTGCTCTTTACCCCGCGTATCCGTGAACCGTACGTCAACATACTTGACGTTCTGCTCACTGATTTTCTTGAGCACATCCGACACTGACATTTATTCGCTCCTTGGCGGTTGAATGACCTGAGGTCTGGAATGAAGGCATCGCCTGGCGTTCTGGCGCCGGCAGCGATGGCAACGAATGGGTGCCAACGAGTGTCAGCAGGAAACGTGCCAAAGCCTGCGCGCACCGATTGCGGGCATTCCGTTACGCCCCCGTTGCGCGATTCGCCCCATTATGGGGCTTTTTGAGCGTGAGGCGCACCAATGTCGTGCGTAGCCCGGGTCAAAACAGCCCGGCTTCGCTTCCGGTCGTGGGGGCGGCGTCGGATGTCGCCCGCTCTTGGGGCATGGGAGGCAGGCGGTCGGCGCTGAACCATTCGAACTGCGTGTGAGGCCCGGTCTCCAGGGTCCGCTGGCCTGTCGAACGGTCGATGCGCAGCGACACCAGGCCGTCGGGTACGGGCAGCCGGCTTTCCGGCACGTCCGACAGGGCGCGCGCCATGAAGTCCATCCAGATGGGCAGGGCGGCGCGCGCGCCGGTTTCGTTCTTTCCAAGCGAGCGGGGTTGGTCGTAGCCGACCCAGACGGTGGTGAGCAGGCTGGGCTGGAAGCCCGCGAACCAGGCGTCGCGGACCTCGTTGGTGGTGCCGGTTTTGCCCGCGAGGTCGGAACGGCCCAGTTGCCGGGCTCGTACGCCGGTGCCATGGTCGATCACGTCGCGCAGCATGGATGCCAGGATATAGGCGTCGGTAGCCGGTATCACCCGTGGCGCGGGGGTCTGCGAGGGATGGTCCATGACGGCGTCGCAGTCCGATTCGCACAGGACAGGCTGTGGGGCCTGCCAGACGGTGTTGCCATCCGCGTCCTGCACCTCGGAGATGAAATACGGGGCAACTCTGTAGCCGCCGTTGGCGATCACGGCGTAGCCGGCGGTCATCTCCAGGGGGGTGAGCGATCCGGTTCCCAGGGCCAGTGACAGGTTGGGGGGCAGGCGCTCGGCAGGAAATCCGAAGCGCAGGCAGTAACGGCGGGCGAAATCCACGCCGATCGATGCCAACAGGCGCACCGATACCAGGTTACGTGACTGCGCCAGCGCCTCGCGCAGCCGCGTCGGGCCGTAGAAGCGCCCGCTGTAGTTTTCCGGTCGCCAGTAGCCGTCGGGAGTGTCAACGGGGTAGGCGACCGGTGCATCGTTGATGATGGAGGCGGCGGTATATCCGCTGGCCAGCGCGGTGGCGTAGATGAATGGCTTGAAGGTCGAGCCGGGTTGGCGCTGGGCTTGTACCGCGCGGTTGAAGCGGCTGCGGGCGAAATCGTAGCCGCCAACCAGGGCAGTGATGGCGCCGCTGGTCGGCCGTAGGGCGACCAAGGCGCCTTCCACTGCGGGTGCCTGTGCCAGTTGCCATCCGGTGGCGGTCGGCGCCAGGTAGACGACATCGCCGGGACTCGCCTGCCAGCGGCGGCCAAACGTGCTGGTATCCACCGCTTCCGGCGCGAGTCGGTGTCCGTTGGGGGCTAGCCGGAACGAGCCGTCGTCAAGGCGCACGGCGGCTTGTAGGTTGCCTGCAGGCGGTATGGCGTCGAGCGCGGCGGCAAGCCGTTCCGGTGAGGCCAGGTCCTGTGCGCTCAGGCGACGCAGCGCCCCGCGAAATCCGTGTCGGCGATCGTACGCATGCAGGCCCCGGCGCAGCGCGTCGTTGGCCGCCCGCTGCTGCGAACCGTCAAGCGTGGTGATGACACGGTACCCGGATGCGTAGACCTGTTCCCCGTATCGCTCGACCATCCAGGCGCGCGCCATTTCTGCCACGTACGAGGCGTCGAGCTCCGGAGTGAAGCCGTTGTGTCCGGCGGTGGTGGGCGCCTGGCGGGCGGCTTCGTGGGTGGGTGTGTCGATGTAGCCGAGCGCGTGCATGCGTCCCAGCACGTAGTTGCGACGCTGCAGTGCGCGCTGTGGGTTGGCCAGCGGGTTGTCACGGGACGGTGCCTTTGGCAGGCCCGCGAGCGTTGCCATTTCCGGCAGGGTCAGTTGCTCGACCGGTCGCCCGTAATACATCTGCGCGGCTGCACCGAATCCGTAGGCACGGTTGCCCAGGAAGATCTTGTTTACGTACAGGCCGAGAATCTGTTCTTTGGTCAGGGCCTGCTCGATACGAACTGCCAGCAGGATTTCGAGCGCTTTGCGCAGGAACGTCTTGTCTTTGGTGAGAAAGAAGTTGCGGGCCACCTGCATGGTGATGGTGCTGCCGCCCTGGCGCAGCTGGCCGGTCCGGGCCAACTGCCAGGCTGCGCGCACCAGGCTCTTTGTGTCGAACCCCGGATGTTCGAAGAAGCGGTCATCCTCGGCGGCGAGAATGGCCTGAACCAAAGGCTGTGGCAGCTGGCCTGCGTCGAGGGGAATGCGTCGCTGGTCGCCGAACTCGGCGATGCGCAGCCCGTCTGCGGAGTACACCTGCAGTGGCAGGGCCAGTTGCGCCTGGCGCAGGTGGTCAACGGTCGGCAGCTGCCGGTCGAGTGCCAGGAACAGTGCGACGGCAATCAGCGCGCCGGCAAACGCCAAGCTCAGCGCGCCGGCCACGCCCGCCAACGCCAGGCGCTTCAGCATGTTGGGCTGCCGAGGCTGGCGATGTCGCACGGAACCGGCGCAGCCGTGTCCCTGGGGTCAGCCCGGTTCGAGCGGAAGTTCGCGCGCCGCCGCCTCAGCGACATGGATGCTCCGGTGGCAAATTGATTGATCCGGTGTAAGGTTAGCCAGCGCCGGGCGATCGTCGAACCGGCGTGCGCGGGCGTCGAGGGTTGACACAGAACCCACACTATGAAGCCTGCCACTACGACGACGTGCGTTAAAGACGTTGTGATATAAAGCCTCAAGCCTTATAACCCAAGACTGACGATACGCAGGCAGTGACTAACCGGTGGGATGGGTAGGCGAAAGCCGAGTAATGGTCGGGGAATCACTTGATTCAAAACATTTTTAAGCAGCAAGTCCCGCCTCTGGCGGGGCTCGATATTAGCACGACGGCAGTGCGCCTCCTGGCGCTGGATGTCACCTCCAAGGGGTATCGGATTCAGTCCTGTGCCCAGGTCCGCTTGGCGCCCGGTGCCGTCTCCGAAGGCTCGGTGGCAGACCCTGAGGCGGTGGCGCAGGCGGTCAGTGATGTCGTGCGGCGCAGCGGCAGCAAACGTCGCAACGTGGCGCTGGCGGTTCCGGGCGCGCAGATCATCAGTCGTCAGATCGGCATGCCGATCGAGTTCACCGACGCGGACATCGAGCAGCAGATCACGCTCGAGTCGGACCAGTACATCCCGTATCCACTGAACGACGTGTATTTCGATTTTGTCGTGGTGGGGCCCAATGCCCGCAACCCGCAGACATCGGACGTGTTGCTCATTGTGGCCAGAAACGAGGTTGTCGACCGCCGCCTGGAAGCGCTCGTTCCGGCGGGGCTCTCGGCGTCCGTGGCGGACGTCGAGGCCTATGCGTTGGAATCGGCGTTCCCGTTGCTTGCACCGCATATGCCGGACACGGCCCGCCAGGGCATTACGGCAATGGTTGATGTCGGGGCCACCACGACCACACTCAACGTACTGCACCAAGGGGTGACGGTATTCACCCGCGAGCAGTTGTTCGGTGGCGAGCAATTGCTCCAACAGATCCAGGAGCGTTACGGGCTGGCGTATCCGGAAGCCAGTACCGCACTGCGTGATGGCGCGTTACCCGAAGGGTGGCGCAGTGAAGTAGTGGAGCCGTTTCTCGATTCGCTGGCCAATCAGGTGGGGCGTCTGCTACAGGTGTTTTTCTCTGCCACGGGGCAGTCATCTATCGACCATGTGGTGCTCAGTGGAGGGTGCGCAGGATTGCCAGGCGTGGCGAATGTGGTGGGCGAATACGTTGGCCTGGACACACGCGTCGGCAACCCGTTTGAGGGGGTCGATTTTGCTCCGGGTATCGATGCCTCGCGGTTGCGGGGGAATGGGCACTCGTGGATGATGGCCGCGGGCCTGGCGATGCGGAGCACGACTGATGTCTCGCGTTAATCTGTTGCCATGGCGGCGTCTGCGACGCCAGCGGCGCCAAAACGAATTTATCGCCATCGCCGGTGCGGCGGCGGTGGCCGCCGTGCTGGTGGTGGCGGCGTGGGAGTTATTGGCGACCATGGTCGTCAATAACCAGGAAGACCGAAACAACGTGTTGCGGGCGGAGATTGCCGAACTCGACATCAAGATTCGGGAAATTCGGGACATCCAGGCGAAAAAGGCCAAGTTGCAGGCCCGGATGGACGTGATTCAGGAACTGCAGGTCAAGCGGCCTGCGTCAGTGAAGTTGTTCGATGCGCTTGCTCGTAGCACGCCGGAAGGGGCGTTCCTGACCAATTTTTCCCAGCGGGATACCACGCTCAGCCTTAGGGGGTGGGCGCAGTCCAACGCGCGGGTGTCGACCTACATGAATCAGCTCGACGCGTCCGACCAGTTCGACCCGTCGCAATTGTTGGTGGTCAGGGCTGGTGAGTATCGGGGTATTCACGCCAGTCAGTTCGATCTTCGGGTGCCTCAGCACATTGCCAAGAATGAGTCCGAACAATGACGCTGGATGATCTGCGCAAAATCGACCTGCAGGACCTGCGCAACATCGACCTGCGTTCGGCGGGCGACTGGCCGCCAGTCGGCAAGGCGGTGGCTTTGGCACTGCTGGCGGTGGTTATTGTCTGGGCCGGCTATTACTTCGTAATTAGCAAGACGCTTGACGATCTTGCGAGCCGGCGGCAGGACGAGCAGCAGTTACGGCAACAGTTTGTCGTCAAGTACCGGCAGGCCGTCAACCTTGATGCTTACCGAGAACAGTTGGCTCAGCTCAGGGAAAGCTTTGAGGCGATGCGCCGGCAGCTGCCGGACAGCAACGAGATTGCCAGTTTGCTGGTCGAGATCACGCAAGCCGGGTTGGGGCGTGGCTTGGAATTCGAACTGTTCCAGCCTAGCGATCCAAAGCCTTCTGGTTTCTACGCGGAGATTCCGATCAATATTGAGGTCTCGGGCACTTACCATCAATTGGGTGAGTTTGTCAGTGACGTGGCGGCTTTCCCGCGCATTGTGACTTTGCACAATCTCAGCATGACGCCCGTGGGCGCAGACAGTGATCTGTTGATCATGCGAGGCATGGCGAAGACCTACCAATATCAGGAAGAGGACGAGCTTTGAGCATCGTTCGTATCGCACTGGCAAGCTTGGCCTGCCTGGCAGCGGCGGGCTGTGGGCGCGATCACGCGGACTTGCACGAGTGGATGGATCAGATCCGTTCCGAAGAGAAGGTGTCCATCGACCCGTTGCCCGTGCTGAAGCCTTACGAAAAGTTCGTTTACGAGCCAGCTGGGCTCAAGAGCCCCTTTTTGGACACTCTTGAGGAGCAGCGTGTCGAAGGGCTTGCGGATGCGGGCGCCGGGGGCGTTCGTCCGGATCTGAACCGGCGCAAGGAGGCGCTTGAAGCATATCCGCTCGACGCATTGCGCATGGTCGGCACGCTCAGTCGCGGTGGCAATACCTGGGCGTTGATCCAGGCGCCGGATCAAACAATCAGCCGCATTGGGATTGGCAATTATCTTGGTGAAAACTACGGCCGCGTGACGCAGATCGAGTCGAACGCCGTGCAGCTGACGGAGCTCATTTCGAATGGCACGGGCGGATGGATTGAGCGGCAGGCAGCAATCGCCATCGTGGAGCAGCAGTAGCGTGACGATGGTCAGGGAGATTTTCAGAATGAAACGTCGTCAGCGGATCTCGCAAGCGCAGGTCAGGAAGTGGCTCACCGTGGCGGTTCCCGCCATGTTTGCAAGTATGTGTTTGCAAGCGGCCACGTTGACCAACATCGTGCACGCGCCGACGCCGAGCGGTGGACTGCAGCTGCAGCTTCAGGCGGATGCGGATCTGTCGCCTGGCAAGGCGTTCATGATCAACGATCCTCCTCGCCTGGTGGTTGATCTCGCCGCGACCGACAGTGGCCTGGCCCAGCGCACCCAGCCGATCAACGCCGGCCCTGCTCAGAGCGTGTCGGTGGTGCCGGCGGAAGGCCGCACCCGGGTCGTGGTGAACCTGACTCAGCCGGTGCGCTGGTCGGTGAACACGAGCGGGAAGACGATGTTTGTGACCTTGGACGCGCCGGTGGTCGGCAAGGTCGAGACCGCGAGTGTCGGTGCGGGTGCCGCCGGCGGGCGGTCGATCAGCGACATCGACTTCCGGCGCGGTGAGCAGGGCGAAGGGCGCGTGATCGTCGACCTGACGTCGGCCGATGTGCAGATCGATACCCGCCCGCAGGGTGGGCGTTTGGTGGTGGAGTTCAAGGGCGCTGCGCTGCCGGCCAGCCTCAGCCGTCGGCTGGATGTCACCGACTTTGCCACCCCCGTCACCAAGATCGAGACCCGCCAGTACTCCGGAGGCGTGCGCATGGAAGTGGCGACGTCAGGGCAGTTCGAGCACCTGGCGTATCAGGCCAACGGCCAGTACACGCTCGAGGTGTCGCCGGTCAAGGATGATCCAGCCGCGCTTCGCAACGTCAAAAAGGTGTACACCGGTGAACCGATCTCTCTGAACTTCCAGAGCATCGAGGTGCGCGCCGTGTTGCAGCTGCTGGCCGACTTCACGGGCAAGAACCTGGTGGCGTCGGATACCGTCAACGGCAACATTACGCTGCGGCTTCAGAATGTGCCCTGGGACCAGGCACTCGACATCATTCTGACCACCAAAGGCCTCGGCAAGCGCGAGGATGGGAATGTCATGTGGGTGGCGCCGGCAGAGGAAATCGCCGCGCGGGAGCAGGCGGAGTCCGAAGCGCGTGCCCGGCTCGACGAACTGGCGCCGCTGTATACCGAGTTCATGCCGGTCAACTTCGCCAAGGCGGCCGATGTGGCGGACTTGTTGCGCAGTGATGAGCGCAAGGTTCTGACGGACCGTGGCAATGTCACGGTGGATGAACGCACGAACACGCTGATCGTCAACGACACCGAGCGCAAGCTGGCGGAGATTCGCGAGCTCATGAAGGTGTTGGATGTCCCGGTGCGCCAGGTGTTGATCGAGTCGCGGATAGTCAATGCCAGCACGAACTTCAGTAAGAACCTGGGGGTCCGGTTTGGTGTGAGTGCAGAGGAAAACAACGGCAATCGCAATTACGCGGTTTCGGGCAGCCTCAATGGCACGACACAGTTGACCAATAACGAAACACTTCAGTTCGACGACAGGCTGAACGTCAACCTGCCGGCGCAGCGTATTCAGGGCGTGCCGTTCAACCCGGTGTCATTGGGTCTGGCGATTGCCAAGTTGCCCTTCGGTCGCTTGCTGGAACTCGAGTTGTCCGCTCTGCAGGCCGAGGGCGAGGGCGAGATTATCTCGAATCCGCGTGTTGTGACTTCCAACCAGAAGGAAGCGGTCATTTCTCAGGGCACCGAGTTTCCGTACCAGGAGGCATCGGCCAGTGGAGCGACCAACACCGAGTTCAAGGAAGCCGTGCTTCAGCTGAAGGTGACGCCGCAAATCACCCCCGATGACCACATCATCATGGACATCGAGGTCAACAAGGACGCGCTGAATACAACGGCGACCAACAATAACGGCGAGCCGGCGATCGACACCCAGCAGGTTAGGTCACAGGTGCTCGTGAACGATGGCGAGACGCTGGTGATCGGTGGTATCTACGAGCAGACCACGGTCAACAACGTGGTCCGGACGCCATTCTTCGGGGATCTGCCGTACGTGGGGCGCCTGTTCCGCAATCGGAGCGGTACCAACGAGAAGAAAGAGCTGTTGATCTTCGTGACGCCTAAAATCGTCCGCGAGGAGCTGGCCTCGACAATGCCGTGATCGGGCGGGCCTATCATGGCCATTCGTAACGTGTTTCTTGTCGGCCCGATGGGGGCCGGCAAGACAACGGTGGGTCGCCGCCTGGCTCAAAGCCTGGGGTGGGACTTCCTGGACAGCGATGAGGAGGTCGAGCGCCGTACCGGCACGCGGATCTCGATCATCTTCGAGATCGAGGGCGAGTCGGGCTTCCGGCAGCGGGAGCACAGGGCGTTGCTGGATCTGTCGGCCAGGCCAGGCGCGGTGATCGCAACCGGGGGCGGTGCGGTATTGCTTCCGGAGAATCGCGAGCTGCTGCGCCGGCACGGTATTGTCGTGTATCTGCGTACATCGGTTGCGGAGCAGCTGCGACGTACGCGCGGGTCGGCCCATAGGCCGCTGTTGAACGAGGGTGATCCAGAGCAGCGCTTGCGCGAGTTGGCCCGTGTGCGCGAGCCCCTGTACGAGGCCGTGGCGGATATCATTGTCGACTCGCCCGGTCGCAAGGTGGCGGCCACGGTAAAAGACGTTCTGGATCGTTTGGCGGATGAAAACATTACAGCTCGATCTGGGTGATCGAGGCTATCCCATCTACATCGGCAGCGATTTGCTCGATTGCGGAGCCTTGTATGCAAAGCATGTCCGTGGCCGGCAGGTTGTTCTTGTCAGTGACAGCACGGTGTCCGAGCTTTACGGGAGACGGGTTGCCGGGGCACTGAGCGATTTTCAGCCGGTAAGCATCACGTTTGCGGCCGGGGAGAGCTCAAA
The DNA here is from genome assembly GCA_003526065.1 of Gammaproteobacteria bacterium. The sequence goes on from DQBD01000226.1 coordinate 8,720, forward strand.
GACGCTGGACACGTACGCGCGTCTGGCCGATGAGCTGATCGACCGGCGGTGTGACCGTGGAGTGACGCTGGTCGCATTGGGCGGTGGTGTCGTCGGTGACATCACCGGCTTCCTGGCGGCGACGTATCACCGAGGTGTCGATTTCATTCAGGTGCCTACCAGCTTGCTGGCGCAGGTCGATTCCTCGGTCGGTGGCAAGACGGGTGTGAACAGGCCCGGCGGCAAGAATCTTCTCGGCGCTTTCTACCAGCCGCGCTGTGTGCTGGCGGATACCGGGGCGTTGCGCACGTTGCCGCGGCGCGAGTTGGTCGCCGGAGTAGCGGAGGTCATCAAGTACGGCTTGATTGCCGACGTTGAGTTTCTGTCTTGGGTTGAGCAGCACATCGACGCGCTGCTCGCGGGTGACGACTCGGCGCTCCAGCACGCGGTGTATCACTCATGCCGCATCAAGGCCGATGTCGTGGCGGCGGATGAGCGAGAAGCCGGTCGGCGGGCGCTGCTGAACCTCGGGCACACGTTCGGGCACGCCATCGAGGCAGCAACCGGTTACAGCGAGTGGTTGCACGGCGAAGCCGTGGGGCTGGGCATGGTGATGGCGGCGCAGTTGTCGTGTCGCATGGGTAAGCTGGACGGCGACAGCGTGCACAGGATCGTGTCGCTCATTGAGCGTGCGGGTTTGCCCGTGCGCCTGCCGGCGTCGATAGGGACCGCGGACCTGCTGCGACTGATGGCAGGTGACAAGAAGGTGCTCGACGGGCGCCAGCGGCTGGTGGTGTTGGACGCCGTTGGCCAGGGCGTCGTCGTCGAGGGGGTGTCGCAAGGGTTGTTGTCGGAGGTCATCGACGGCTGTCGTGAGGGCGACTGACCGTGCTGGCCGTTTACGCCGCCAACGATGAGCGTTGCCGCGGGCGGCGCCACGACGAACCGCCGCCGGGTGATCGCAGTCAGCACCAGCGCGACCGCGATCGCATCATTCACTGCAGCGCATTTCGAAGACTGGAGTACAAGACGCAGGTCTTCGTCAACCACGAAGGCGACATGTTTCGTACGCGCCTCACGCATTCGCTCGAGGTGGCACAGATCTGTCGGTCGGTGGCGCGATCGCTGCAGCTGAATGAGGACCTCGCGGAGGCCATTTCGCTGGCACATGACCTCGGCCACACGCCGTTTGGGCATGCCGGTCAGGATGCTCTGAACGCCTGCATGACCGAGTTTGGGGGATTCGAGCACAACGTCCAGTCGCTGCGCATCGTCGACAGACTGGAACAGCGCTATCCGACGTTCCCCGGCATCAACCTGACGTTCGAGACGCGCGAGGGCATCCTCAAGCATTGCACGCCGGTTCTGGCGGCCAAGCTCGGCGATGTCGGCGAACGCTTCCTGAACGGCGGCCAGCCGACGCTCGAGGCCCAGCTCACCAACCTCACCGACGAGATCGCCTACAACTCGCATGATCTGGATGACGGCTTGCGGGCCGGCATGCTGAGTTTTGAGCAGTTGGCCGACGAGTCCGCCTTTTTTCGAGGTCATCTGGATGCGGTGCGCGACCAGTTCGACGGCTTGCCGGCCCGCATCCTTCAGCACGAGATCATCCGTCGCATCATCAAGGCACAGATCGCGGACCTGCGTGGGACCAGCGCACTGAATCTGGCGGCCGCGGCAGTGGACAGCGTGGATGCGGTGCGCACATACGGCGCGCCGCTGATTGCCTTCAGCGCTGCCATGCGAGCCGACAACGACACCCTGAAGCAAATCCTGAACACACGGGTTTACCAGCACTACCGTGTGCGGCGCATGACCAGCCGCGCCCGGCGTACGGTCAGCGAGCTTTTCGCGGCGTTCCTCGAGGACTTCCTGTTGTTGCCGCCCCAGGCCAGGGTTGCCGTGGAGCAGGGTGAGCGGCAGCGTGGCACGCGTGGTCGGGCGCGGGCCGTGGCCGACTACATCGCCGGCATGACCGATCGTTATGCGCTTGCCCAACATGCGGCCCTGTTCGGCAGCGTGCCCGACTGACCGCAAGGGCGGTTTGCCGGCTCAATGGGGCTGTGCCAAGCTTTCGCGCGCGCCGGCCGGTATGCGCCGTGTGCCGTCGATAACCACAAGGTCCAATCCATCCTTAACGCAGAGGTAGGTAACGTGCGCGAACTGACGCTTGAAGAAGTGCAAACGATTCTCACCGAGGGCGTCGCGGTTGCCCGCGCCAAGGGCTTTCCGTCCACCGTGGCGGTGGTGGACATGGGCGGCAACCTGCGTGGCGTGCTGCGTCCGGAGAAGGGCCGTATCGCCAATCCGGACATCGCCATCAAGAAGGCCTGGACCGCCGCGGCGCTGCACCGCACCACCGCGCAGGTTCGTGAACTGATGATCACCACCGATCGTTTCGGCCACGGCCTGCAGTTCACCGACGAGCGGTTCTGTATCGTCGGGGGTGGTTTCCCCATCATCGACGAGGCCGGCGATGTCATCGGTGGTGTCGGCACCAGCGGTGGCCCGGTGGACCTGGATTGTGAGTGTTCGCTGGTGGGTTTGCGCAAGCTGGGCTTTCAGACGGATTTCGCCGATCCGTTGGCCGGTGCGCCCAAGTCGGCCAAACAAACCAAGGCGAAAGCGACCAAGGCGGGTGCCGGTAAGGCCGCAACGGGCAAGGCTGGCAAGAAGGCTGCCGCGAAGCCGGCGGCAAAAACTGCAAAGAAGTGAGACTGATCGATGTTGTTCGCGATTTGGATCGAGGACGTACCTGACAGCCTGCAGCGACGGCTCAAGGTGCGCGAGGCGCATCTTGAGCGACTGCGTGAGTTCGTGGCGCAGGGCAAGGTGAAGATGGCCGGTCCGTTTCCCAAGGTGCCGGGCGAGGATCCGACCAAGACCGGTTTTGCCGGCGGTCTCATCGTGGCTGATTTCGACACGGCCGACGAGGCCGAACAGTGGCTCAAGGACGACCCCTACTACGCGGAGGGGGTGTTCAAGAGTTACTGGATTCAGCCCTATATCAAGGTGCTGCCAGCCGAGTGAGCGACGCCCGCCGGCGGCGCCGGCGGGCTTTCGGCATCGATGGGGCGGTCCGCTGGTCGCCCGAGCGACGGCACCCGTCGGGCGCCTGCGCCGCGGGAGGTCGTCGACGTCTGCGGACGAACGGCACTGCTCCGACGACGGCCGGCCCGCTTTTCGTATCACGGAGCGCGCATGTCTGCCGCTGTTGCCATAGCCGCCGTGTCGGAGCTGGTGCCCGGCCGGTTCCCTGACCAATCCACGCACAGCCTCTACCAGGCCGCGGTTGCCAGGCTGCTGGCCGAGTGGCCGATCAAGCCGGGGGATATCCAGGGTTTGCTCGTTGCGCCGGCCGGCATGGCCGATGGCGTATCCGACAACATCTTCGTGCACGAGCGCCTGATCGAGGAGTTGGGGCTCGAGGCACGCTTCGCCGAAACCGTCAACGCCGGCGGGTCGACACACGCGGTGATGGCCATCCGCGCCGCCATGGCCATTCGTGCCGGGTTGGCCGACGGGGTTCTATGCGTGTCGGCCGGTCGTTTTCCAAACGTCGGCGGCGGGGGCGCGCAGCGCAACACCCGCATCTTCGCGCACCCTGACTTCGACAGCCTGTACGGACCGTACATCCCGCCGATCTACGCACAGGTGGCCACGCGCCACATGCACGAGCACGGTGTCGGTCGCGAGGCGATGGCGGCGGTGGCGGTAGGCCAGCGCGCCTGGTCGCTGCGTCACCCGCAGGCGCTGATGGCGTCCAAGGGGCCGCTGACGGTCGACGCCGTACTCGACGCGCGACCGATAGCGTCTCCCTTTCATCTGCTGGATTGTTCGGTGCCCTGCGATGGTGGTGGCGCCTACCTGGTGGCCAGCGAGCATCTGGCGCGGCGCCTGAACGCGCGTCCGGCGTGGTTGCGCGGTTACGGTGAGATCCATCGGCGTGCCAATGTCAGTCAGCTGCGCGCATTGGACGACCTGGGCGGACGTACGGCGGCGCAGGCCGCCTATCGCATGGCGGGTCTGACACCCGCAGACGTGCGTCTGGCCCAGTTGTATGACTCGTTCAGCTATAACCCGATTCTGGGCGTCGAGCACATGGGGCTGGTGCCGGCCGGGCAGGGCGGACGGTTCTTTCTGGACGGTCGCGGTGCGCCGGGCGGCGACCTGCCCGTCAACAGCAACGGGGGCTTGCTGTCCTACGGGCACACCGGCGACGCGTCCGGCCTGTCTGTCATCGCCGAAGCGGCCTTGCAGGTGATGGGCCGGGCCGAAGGCCGGCAGCTCGAGGCGCCGGTCGCCCTGGTGCATTGCTACGGCGGAATGATGAGCGAACACGCGGTTCTGTTGCTGGCCGACACGCCATGAGCAAGTTGTTGCCCGATATCGATGACCTGACGCGGCCGTTCTGGGATGCCGCACAGCAGCGCCGCCTGGTGATGCAGCGCTGCGATGATTGCGGCGCGTACGTGTGGCATCCGCAGCGGTGGTGCCGCGGGTGTTACGGGCAGGCGCTGTCCTGGCAGCCGCTGTCCGGCGCCGGTGAGGTGTTCAGCTACTCGGTGGTGCATTACGCGCCGCTGCCGGGTTACGCCGAGGACGTGCCGTACGTGCTGGCGACGGTACGGCTCAAGGAAGGACCGCAGATGATGACCAACGTGGTCGGCGTCGACTGGCGCGCGGTCTTCATCGGACAACCGGTAAAAGTGTGCTGGGAGGCGCGCGCGGGCGATTTTCTGGTGCCGCAGTTCACGGGCATCTGATGAGCGCGCCCAGGGCGCCGTGGAGTGAGGCGCCGGGGCAGGTGGCGGCCGGCCTGGGCGTCGATCCGGAGCGCGGTCTCGATCAGCGGGCCGCCGTCGCCCGTTTGCGACGCGATGGCCCCAACCGCTTGCAGGCGATCGAGCCGCGCAGCGTGCTGGGCATCCTGTGGGCCCAGCTGCGCAGCCTGCTGGTGGGCTTGCTGGCGGTCGCCGCGGTGCTCGGTTTCGTGTCCGGCGACACCGTGGAGGCCTACGCCATCCTGGCGGTGATCGCGCTCAATACCGCCATCGGTTTCTTCAGCGAGTTGCGTGCCGTGCGTTCCATGGAGGCGCTGCGCCGCCTGGGGGTGACGCGCTGTCGGGTGCGACGCGACGGTCGGCTGCGCGCGCTGCCGGCCGAAGCACTGGTGCCCGGCGATGTGGTGGTGGTCGAGGGCGGTGACCTGGTGCCTGCCGACCTGCGCCTGATCGAAGCCGCGCGGCTGCAGGTGGACGAATCGGCCCTGACCGGCGAGTCGTTGCCCGTCGACAAGCAGCCCGAACCGGTACCGGCCGACACGCCGCTGGCCGAGCGGCGCTGCATGCTGTACCGGGGCACGGCGGTACACGCCGGCAGCGCGCTTGGCGTGGTGACGGCCACCGGCATGTCCACGGAAGTCGGCGCCATCAGCCGCCTGGTGGCACAGGCGGCACCGCAGAGCACACCGCTGGAGCGGCGTCTGGATCGTCTGGGGCGTCGCTTGGCGGTGTTGACCCTGGCCGTGGTTGTTGTCATCGGCGCGCTTGGCATGCTCGAGGCCCGCGATCCGATGCTGATGGTGATGACGGGCATCGCGTTGGCGGTGGCGGCCCTGCCCGAGGGCCTGCCGGTGGTTGCCACGCTGTCGCTCGCGCGCGGCATGCGTCGCATGGCACGGCGCAATGCCGTCATCAAGCGCCTGTCGGCGGTGGAGACGCTGGGTGCCACCACCGTCATCTGTACCGACAAGACCGGCACGTTGACCGAGAACCGGCTCACCGTGACGCACCTGGTGCTGCCCGGCGGCGAGCCGGTCCAGGTGCCGGTCGACGCCGTGCCGGCACAGTTGCAGGACGGAGCAGCGCGCCTGCTCGACGTCGGGCGGCTGTGCAATAACGCCGCGTTGAACGAGGACGGCGGCGTGGGGGATCCACTGGAGGTGGCCTTGTTGCAGGCGGCTTCTGCGTTGCCGGCTTCCGGGCAGCAGCGCCTGGCCGAGGAGCCGTTCGATCCGGTGTGTCGCCTGATGGCCACGGTACACAGCGTCGAGGGCGGCTGTCGGGTCGCTGTCAAAGGCGCCCCGGAAGCGGTGCTCGAGCACAGCGTGGCACAGGCCGACGCCACCGGCCGGCCGCGACCGCTGACCGCGCCCGAGCGCCAGCGGTGGTTGGAGGCCAACCAGGCTCTGGCGCGCGGCGGCCTGCGCGTGCTGGCGCTGGGGGAGAGGTACTGCGCGAGCGTGCCGGATGACCCCTATGCCGAGGTGGTGCTGTTGGGCCTGGTCGGGCTCATGGACCCGCCGCGAGCCGAGGTAAAGCCGGCGATCGCTCAGTGCCGGGCGGCCGGCATACGGGTGGTGGTGGTCACCGGGGATCAGCCGGCCACGGCCGGCTTCGTGGCGCAGGAAATGGGGCTGTTCGACGCCGTCGGGCAGGCGTCGCCCGTGTTGCCGGGAGAGGCGCTGGAGCGGCCGGAGGACTACGGTGGGGAGCAGGCGGTGCTGGCGGCCGGCGTCTTCGCGCGCGTGAGTCCGGAGCAGAAGATGGCACTGGTGACGCGCCTGCAGGCTCACGGTGACGTGGTTGCCATGACCGGCGACGGTGTCAACGACGCACCGGCGTTGCGTCAGGCCGATATCGGCGTGGCCATGGGGCAGCGGGGCACCGAGGTGGCACGGCAGACCGCCGCCATGGTGCTGCGCGACGATGCCTTCGCCAGCATCGCGTCGGCTGTGACGCAGGGGCGGGTGATTTTCGCCAACATTCGCCGGTTCGCGGTGTACTTGCTGTCGTGCAATCTGAGCGAGGTGCTGGTGGTGGGCCTCGCGACCTTGGCCGGTGGCCCGCTGCCCCTGCTGCCGTTGCAGATCCTGTTTCTGAATCTCGTCACCGACGTGTTTCCCGCGTTGGCGCTCGGCGCCGGCGAAGCGGACGGCAGCGAGATGCGCAGCCCGCCGCGTCCACCGGCCGAGCCCATCTTGACCCGGCAGCACTGGTGGCGGATTGCCTGGTACGGTGGTGCCATTACGCTGACCACGCTGATGGCGTTCGCGTTGGCGCTCGGGCCGCTGGCGGCCACGGAGCGACAAGCCGTGGCGGTGGCGTTCCTGACGCTGGCCCTGGCGCAGTTGTGGCATGTGTTCAACATGCGCCCTGCGGGCAGTTCCCGCTGGTCGAACGCGATCACCCGCAACCCGTACGTATGGGGGGCGCTGGGTGTGTGCGTGATATTGATCGGACTTGCCGTGTTCTATCCGCCGTTGGCGCACGTGCTGCAACTGGCGCGTCCGACGCCGGAACAGTGGACCCTGGTCATCGTCGCCAGCGTATTGCCGGCATTGCCGGCCGTGCTGCGCGGTGGCCGCCAATACCCGAGGGACGAAACATCATGACGCCTCAGTTCGAGCCCGCCGCACTGCTGGAGCCGGTGATCGAGATCGCGCGGCGCGCGGCCGGCGCCATCCTGGAGATCTACGACAGTGAGTTCGCCGTCGAGCACAAGGATGACCGTTCGCCGCTGACGGCCGCGGATCGCGCTGCGCACGCGGTGATCGTCGACGCCCTGGCCGCGCTGCCGGGCGGTTTCCCGGTGCTGTCGGAGGAGGGCGCCAGCGTTCCGTACGCGCAGCGGCGCAGTTGGCAGCGATACTGGCTGGTGGACCCGCTTGACGGCACGCGCGAGTTCGTCAAGCGCAACGGCGAGTTCACCGTCAACATCGCCCTCATCGAAGACGGCCGGCCCGTGCTGGGCGTCGTCCAGGTGCCGGTGCGCGCGGAGGTGTACGCGGGTGCCCGCGGGGCGGGTGCCTTGCATGAGGCGGCCGATGGCACACGACGGCCGCTGCGTGTCAGCCACTACGCCGGTGGGCCGCTGCGCGTGGTGGCCAGTCGCTCACACGCCAGCGCGCAGTTGGGTGAGCTGCTCGATGCCTTGCCGGGGTGTCAGATCGTGTCGATCGGCAGTTCGCTGAAGATCTGCCTGGTGGCGGCCGGCGAGGCGGACGTGTATCCCCGCCACGGGCCGACCAGCGAGTGGGACACCGCGGCGGCGCAGTGTGTGTTGGAACAGGCTGGTGGCCAACTGACCGATTTCCAGTTGCAGCCACTGCCCTACAACAAGGCGTCGCTCCTGAATGCGCCGTTCGTGGCGTTTGGGGCCGGTGCGCGGCCCTGGCAAGGCGTGCTGCGGTCGGAGTGAACGGTCGCCAGGCGGGCTCAGGCGCTGGTGATGTGACGGCCAGCGGCAGGGGTGTGGGTCTGTCCGCGGGCGCCGTACAGGCAGGGGGCCGCCTCGTTGCCGGACAGCACACGCATGGCGCGGGCCAGCGTGCTTTGCTGCAGGCGCAGAACCTCGCCGTTGCGCCGGTTCAGGTCGTCACACAGACGCGCCAGGTCAGTCCATGCCGCCGGCCACGCACAACCGGCGGGAGCCAGGGCGGCCAAGCGTTCCGTTAGCTGTTGTTTGGTGCGTGCGCTGTCGAGCACCGCTACGCCATCGCCCTGGCACAGGGCGGCGTATTCCTGTTGCAGCGCGTCGCGCAGCGCGGTCAGCACCGGCCCAGGGTCGGTTTCGGGCGCCAGCAGGGGGGCGGTCATCGCGCGTTACGCGTCACGTGCGGCGCGGGCATTCAGCCGGCGGCGACGTGCTCCTGCGCCAGCAGTCCGTCGGCGATGCGCTGCGCGTCGATCTGGTAACTGCCATTGGCGATGGCGGTGCGAAGTGCCGTGACGCGCGCGTGGTCGACGGCCGGCGTGCCGGCCACGGCGCCTTGCAGGTCGTGCAGTTGCCGGGCGCTGTCGGTGAGGTTGACGCTTTCATCTCCGCGGCCGGGGCGCGTTCCGGGCATGGTGTCACGTGTCTGCGCCCGGAGGTTGGCAACGTCGGTTTTCTGTGTTTCCGAGATGCCTGACGTGGGCCTGATTTCCATGGAATGACTCCAGCTTCTGGTGTCGCCGAGTGCGGCGGCTGTCCGCTTATCGTCACGCTCTGTAGGAACTTTAGCAGCACTGTCAAAATTTCACCGTAATGCGGCCCGGCGCGGTTACCGTGCCGTGCACGACACGTTTTGAAACAGGATTCTCCACCGCGACGCGGGCGCCTTCCGGACCGCTGCCCAGTGCCCGGCCACTGGCGCGGATGGCAAAGCTGGCGCCCTGGAGCTCGATGATCACCGGTTCGCCGCGGCGAACCAGCAGCGGCGCCTCGAGCAGCGCCGGGCGCAGGCGTTCGCCGGCGCTCACTGCATGACGCAGGGCCTGGCCGATCGCCGCGTCGGCGTCGAGCACGTATTGACCATTGAGCGCGCTCAGCTCTGCCTTGCGACGGGCCAGATCCTGGGCCTGTACGTGGTGACCACGTGGCAGGGCGCGTGCGGCCACCAGCACTTCGGCGCTGGCCTGCACGTGCAATGGCAGGTGAATGGACCAGCCCGGGGGCTGCGGGCAGCTCACGCGTGCCACCGCGCGGCCGGGCAGTCGTGCCGTGCCGGTCAGCTGCGCCGTCAGTGGGGCCGGGCAGTCGGCCAGGCGCAGGCGCGGGTCAGGGCGGGTGACCGTGATGGTCGGATTCTTGACGTCCGTTGCCGCGGCTGCTTCCAGCGCCGCCTGCCGCGCCGCAGTGACCAGGCTCGCAGGTGCCTGTGCCGCCTGCACGGTGGTATTGACCAGTACCGCGCATAACAGAGCGGTGCAGCGCGCCATACGGCGTGGGTGGCGAGGCATGAATCGACTCCTTGAACTGTGTTTCGCGCCGGCGGGCGTGCCCCGGCGCGCGGCTTCCTCCAGGACGGGCTAGCACGGGTCATGCCACCGCCGTACTGATGCGGCGCGAGGCCGTGGGCTGGCATGTGGTGCCGGCAAACCGCCGCCGGTGTTGCGGCAAGGCGTTGCCGAACGCGCGGGCGGCACCGCTCCAAGGGGGTGCCAATCGCCCCGTGTGGCGCGTACTGGAGCGGTTTCCAGGGATCTGGCCCGGCTCGTGCTTCAAGGAGCCGCGAACGCAGTACGCCGCGGAGACCGGCATGGCAAACCTGATCGACAAAGCATTCGGCGTGCACGGCACGGCATTGCAGTTGCGGGCTGAACGGTCACAGCTGCTGGCGGCCAACCTGGCCAATGCCGACACGCCCGGATTCAAGGCGCGTGACATCGATTTCCGGCAGGCACTGGCCGGCGCGCAGAGCGCCGTGGCACCGCTGCGGGTGACCCAGGAAAACCACTTCGCGGAAGTGGGGAGCAACGCCGCGCCACAGGCGCTGTACCGCGTGCCGCTGCAGCCGTCGCTGGACGGCAACACGGTGGACGTGGCGACCGAGCAGGCAGCCTTCGGTGAGAACGCCAACCGCTATCTGGCCAGTCTGAATTTCCTGAACGGCCGCATACGTGGGCTGATGACGGCCCTGCGCGGGGAGTAACAGGTCATGAGCGACTTTCGAATGTTCGACACGCTCGGCTCGGCGCTGGCGGCGCAGACCGTGCGCCTGAACACGGTGGCCAGCAACCTGGCCAACGCGGACCAGGCCGCCGGCAGTCCGGAGGCGGCCTACCGGGCACGCGTGCCGGTGTTCGCGGCAGTGCTGGACCAGGCGCGCGGTGACGGTGCTGCGGTCGGCGTGCAGGTGCGCGAAGTGGCCGTCAGCCAGGCGCCGGCGCGGGCCGAGTATCAGCCCGGTCACCCGCTGGCCGATGCCCAGGGCTACGTCTACTACAGCAACGTGCGGCCGGTGGAGCAGATGGCCGACATGATCTCCGCCTCGCGTTCCTACGAGAGCGCGGCCCAGGCGCTGGGCACCGTGCAGGAACTGATTCAGCGCACCCTGCGCCTGGGAGACGGCGCATGAATGCCGCCGACACGCTGGCCGCCGCCGGGCTGCGCGGCAGTGACACGCTGGCGCCGCCCAAGGAGCGGCGCACGGTGCTCAACCAGGAAGACTTCATGTCCCTGCTGTCGGCCCAGCTGCGCTTCCAGGACCCGAGCAAGCCCATGGAAGCGAACGACATGGTGGCGCAGATGGCGCAGCTGAGCATGGTCAGCGGGGTGAGCGAACTGAACACCGGTATCGCGGATCTGTCGGCCAGTCTGAACTCGAGCCGCGCCGCGCAGGCCACGCAGCTGGTCGGCCGTGATGTGCTGCTGGACGGCGAGGCCACGCTGCTGCCGCTGGGCGGGGCGCTGACCGGCGCGGTGAATCTGGGCGCCGACGCGGCGGACCTGAAGATCAGCATCTACGACAGTGCCGGGCGTCTGGTGCGTCAGGTGTCGCTTGGCCACCAGCCGGCGGGACTGGTGCGCTTCGCCTGGGACGGCAGTCTGGCCAATGGCGCCGGCGCGGCACCCGGGTATTACCGGGTCTACGCCGACCCCGGCACGGGGGCGGCGGTGCCGACCCTCGCCGCGGCGCGGGTGGACAGTGTGCTGCTGGGCGCCGACGGGCAGGCCGTGCAGCTGGTTCTGGAAGGTTATGGCGTTACCGATCTGGGCGCCGTCAAGCAGGTGATGTAACGGTCGCTAGACCCTTTCTCAAGGAGCATTTTCATGGCTTTCGAAACGGCTATCAGCGGCCTGAACGCCGCCACCACCCAGCTCGACATCGCGAGCAACAACATTGCCAACGTCAACACCAACGGCTTCAAGCAGTCGCGCGCCGAGTTTGCCGACATCTACACCGGCTCCAATCTCGGCGTGTCGTCGCTGGCGGTCAGCCGCGGCGTGCGCACGGCGGCCATCAACCAGCAGTTCGACCAGGGCAACATCAAGTCCACCAACAACAACTTCGACCTGGCCATCTCCGGTGGCGGCTTTTTCCTGCTGCAGGACAACGGCAGCCAGGTCTACTCGCGTGCCGGCGCCTTCGGCGTCGACCGGTCCGGTTTCGTCACCAACAGCGCCGGCCAGAAGCTGATGGCCTTCACGGTCGATACCGCGGGCATGCCCGCCGGCTCGCCGCTGCCACTGCAGATCGATACCTCCGACGTTGCCCCCAACGCCACCGGCCAGGTCGACGTCGGCGTCAACCTGCGCGCCACCGCGCCGGTGGTCAGCGTCACGCCGTTCGATCCCAACGTGGCCGGCAGCTACACCAACTCGAGTTCGCTCACGTTCTACGACTCGCTCGGCAACCCGCACGACACGGTGCTGTACTTCGTCAAGACCGCCGCCAACACCTACGACACCCATCTGGTGATGGACGGCACCGAGATCACGCCGGCGGCCGGCGGCACCATCGTGTTCGGCACCGACGGCAAGATCCAGAGCCCGGCCAGCGGTCAGGTGGCGTACAGCCCCACCCCGGTGCCCGGCGCCACCGACATCAGCGTCACGCTGAACTACGCCGGTGCCACGCCGACCACCCAGTACGGCGACACCTACAGCGTCAACGCGCTGGATCAGGACGGTTACACCACAGGCCGCCTGGCGACCATCAACATCGACGAGACCGGTCGCGTGTTCGCCCGCTACACCAACGGCCAGTCGCGCCTGCAGGGCCAGCTGGCGCTGGCCAACTTCGCCAACCCGCAGGGCCTGCGCCAGGCCGGCAACAACGCCTGGATCGAGACCTTCTCGTCCGGCATTCCGCTGGTCGGCATCGGCGGCTCGGCCCGCCTTGGCACGGTGCAGTCGGGCGCGCTGGAGGATTCCAACGTCAACCTGACCGAGGAGCTGGTCAAGCTGATCATGGCGCAGCGCAACTTCCAGGCGAACGCGCAGGTGATCCAGACCGAAGACCGCGTCACCCAGACGCTGATGAACATCCGCTGATAAGTCATGGACCGGCTCGTCTACATCGCCTCCGCCACCGCCGCGCGGCTCGAGACCGCGCAGGCCGTGGCGGCCAACAACCTGGCCAATGCCA
>DQBD01000249.1:0-3743 GCA_003526065.1 Gammaproteobacteria bacterium
TGCTCCGAGCTGAAACGACGCCCTGTAATCCCGAACATCAGCATGTCCATCCAGCTGAGGTCTTCCAGCGCGTTAAGTAAGTCGTGGCCACGTAGGCTGACGGTTCCATCTTGCACCGACGCATATCCCAGACGTGTCGGCCAGTTATCCTCGTGCTCGAGTAGCGTTGACAACGTCACGTGCTGGTTCCTCCGTCACTCGTTATCGGGTTGTTGCCCGACATACTTGACCGCCCCATGAAAAAAGGGGAAGCGCTTGAAGCCAAGCTGTGCCTGTTCCAGTGCGTGCACCGCTGCGCCAGGTAACCGCAGGAGGAGATAAAGCATCTCGCCCTGTTCGGCGCTGAGACCCAGGTCGCGACAGGTGGCAGCGGCGACGCCCGACATGGCCAGGGGGGCGCCTGCTGCGCTTTCCAGCGTGAGCCGCTGACCGGCCAGCCAGGGCAGGTGCGGGCCAGCGCCGCATGCAGCCAGCGTGTCGAGGGTCTGCGCAACCGGCGTGGCGCAGCGCACGGCGTGCGGGTCGAAGCCCGGCGCGTGCTCCATCTCGGGCCAGATGTCAGCACGCTCGGCGTGTGGCGGGTGCCTGAGAAACGCTTCCCAGTCGCTCAGGTTGCACCCCAACTGCTCCCAAGCTTCCATGGCGACGCGCACTTCGCGTCCACCGCCCAGGCCGCCGGCGCCTACGCCAAGCGCGGCCATCAGGGCAGACGCCGCCGGTGACCCTCCCACGCCAGCGCTCATTGCGGCGTGGACCGAGGCATCTCGTGGGCCGGGGTTTGCCAGTGCGATTGCCAGTATTTCGAGCAGCTTCGCTTGGACCTGGGTGGGGCGTTCACCCAGGAAGAGAAGGCACAGGTATTCAATAAAGCTGGCTTTTCCTAACAACTCTCCGTAGACATCGTAGCCGCGGCAACGGCAGACGGCGGCTGCAAAGGGGTTGTCGGGCTCCGGTTCCTCCTGCCATATGCTGGTGCGGATGACTTCCTGGCGCGGCGCTGCATCGGATGTCACTTGGCGGCTCCGAGCGCCTTCATTCGCCCGCCGAGTGGCAGAACCTCTTCGGGGTCAATCAGCACGTCGATCAGGAACGGTGCACGCCGCTGGAGAATTTCATTGATGTCGATTTCGAGAAGTTCGGCCGGAGTGCGGACACGACAGGCTTCAATGCCCATGGCGTTTGCCGCGGCGGCGAAGTCCACGTCCGGTAACGCAAAACCAACGGGTTCGGCGCCGGCGAGTCTCTGGCCGTGCTTGACCGTGCCAAGAGCGCGGTCGTTGAGCACGACGAAAATAACCGTCAGGCTGTGTTGCAGCGCTACGGTCAGTTCCTGCCCGTTCATCAGCATGCTGCCATCGCCGGTGAGCGCCACGACGGGCATCTTGGGATTGCCAAACGCTGTGCCAATCGCGGCACCGAGTCCCCATCCCATTGAGCCGAACTCACCCGGGCACCGATAGAGGCTTTCCCAGGCCATGCGCTTGTCGGACCGTCTGCGGGGCGCGTCCAGGCGCCCGTTGTTACCGTCGCTGGCCGAGATGCGCCGGTCCAACGCTGAACGCCGCTCGGCGAGGCGGCGGTCTGGTATGTGGAGGTAATGAATGGCCCAAAAGTTCGCGCCCGTGCCATCGGCGATGAAGCGCGTTCCCGGCGGCATGAGCGTTGGCAAGATGCTCATCAGCCGTTGCGGTTTTATCGGCGCGCTGTCAGACAGATATTTTTCTGGCTCGTCGAGGGTGCAGTTGGGTTTTTCGGGCGTGCCACCGGCACGTTTGCCGTCCGTCGAATAGGCGAGGGTGGGCTTTTGGTGCGTATTGTCGGCTGGCCGGGAGGCTGGCGCGTCTGTGCTTGGAAGGCGAGCGGTGTCGTCGGTCAGTAGCAACTTTTCAAGTTGGTCGAATATTTTCAGCGGGTTGCCATGTATATGGAGCTGCGCCATATGGGAGCCCGAAAAGTGTTCCGGGTTTTCATCGACGTGAATCAGGTGTTGGTTTAGGACGGAGTCGCTCCAGTTGCCTGTTGCAAACTCGCCCAGGCTGGTTCCGACCGTGATGATGCAGTCCAGGGCAGGATCCTGAAGTTCCTCAATCGAACTGCGATGCCCGCCCATGCCCAGCACGCCACAAAACTGGCGATGGAACGGGCTGACCAAGCCTTTCCCAAAGGGTGTGGTGACCACCGATGCGTCGAGGCGCAGGGCCAGAGAAAGGATGCGGCCAACGGCGCTGCGCGCCCCTTCTCCAAGCACAAAGCAAATTTTTCGCGCTTTCAGGACCTGTTTGTAGAGTTCCGCGACCGAGGCTGTGTCCACCGCCGGCGTCACGTTGATGAGCTTGTCCAGGTTGCGGGACAGCGAAGGCATTTGCGTTGGGGCGCGGGTGACATCGACCGGCAGGCTGAGATGGACGGCGCCGGCGGGTTCGCGGAAAGCGGCCAGGATCGCCCTGACGACTTTCTGCTCGAGCTGTTTGGGGTGTGAGACGAGCGTGTTGTATCGCGTGAAGTTTTTATAGATGCTGACAGTATCAATCGCGGTGCAGCTCGACTCCTGGAGGCCGCCTCGACCAAAATTTTCGAGCTTTGTCTGCGCCGTGATGGCGAGCAGCGGAATTGCGTCCTGCGTCGCATTGGCGACGCCGGTGATCATGTTGGTGGCACCTGGCCCGGTGGTGGCAAAGCACACGCCGAGCTTGCCGGTCTCGCGCGCGTAGCCATCGGCCATGAAGGCAGCGCCCGATTCGTGGCGGGCAACAACCAGTTGTGGGCCGCCGTGACGCATGCCGCGGGCCAGGGCGTTGGTCAGCGGCTCAATGGCGCCGCCCGGCACGCCGAAGACATACTCGACACCGATTTGTTGCAGGTAGTGGACGATCAGATCGCCGCCTTCCAGTTCGGCGGACGGCGCAAGTGAGGTTTGGATTCCCCCGGACAGTTTGCTGTCCTTCGCATGCATGAGTGTTTCCTCTCGAAGTGCCCCTCCACGAGCACTGGTCACCTTACATGAAAACTTACTAATGACGTCTTACAGTTAGGCGTGAATGTTGATTTTTTTGTTGATCTTGGGCGTGCTGTTTTCCAGCGGCAGGTGCAGGGCGCGTCGCGTCGACTGGGGTTGCCGAGTACGCAGCCAATGGTCGGTTGGCTTGCAAGAACAAGCAGTTGCACTGGTGATGGCGGGCCGCGCCGCTGCGTGTTGCGTGCTGGGCATCGGTACGTGGCGATGATAGCGCTCAGGCGCTGGAGGATGCGTTTGATCCGTGGCGACGTGATTCAAGCGCCTGCCAGCGTTCGAAGGCGTGTTCCAACGCTGCTTCCTGCGCGGCCAGCTGCTGCTGCGCGGTGCGCTGGACATCGACGGGCTGCTGATAGAACGCGCCGTCGGCCATTTGCTGATGCAGTGCCTCGATGCGGCCTTCGATTTTCTCGATGTCCTGCGGCAGGCGCTTGAGCTCGCGCTGTTCGGCCGGGGTCAGGCCGGCGGGTTTCGGCGAGGGTGGCGCGGTCGGGCGGGCTGGCTTGGCTGCGGTGTGTTTCGGGGCGCGCGTGTCGGGCGCATCCGCGCGCGTCTGACGCCGCCAGTCGTCGTAGTCACCCACGTAGTGCCGAAAGCCACGGTCGCCTTCGTGCACCAGCAGACCGTCGACGACCTCGTTCACGAAGGCGCGGTCGTGCGAGACCAGGATGACGGTGCCGGGGTAGTCGAGGATCAGCCCCTCGAGCAGCTCCAGGGTCTCGACGTCCAG
>DQBD01000249.1:3991-6568 GCA_003526065.1 Gammaproteobacteria bacterium
GTTGGTGGGTTCGTCCAGCACCAGTACGTTGGATGGCTTGGCGAACAGCCGCGCCAGCAGCAGGCGGTTGCGTTCGCCGCCGGACAGCAGGCGCGTGGCAGTGCGGGCGCGGTCGGGCGAGAACAGGAAGGCTTTCAGGTAGCCCAGCACGTGCAGCGAGCGGCCGTCGAACTCGATGCGCTCTGCGCCTTCGGCCACGTTCCAGGCGGCGTCGCGTTCCAGGTCCAGCTGTTCGCGGTTCTGGTCGAAGTAGGCGACCTGCAGGTTCTCGCCGTGCACCAGGGTGCCGGTGTCCGGCGGTCGAAGGCCCAGCAGGACGTTCAGCAGTGTGGTCTTGCCGCAGCCGTTGGGGCCCATGATGCCCAGCACCTGGCCGCGCTGCAGCTTGAAGCTGAAGTCCCGCAGTACGGTGGTGTCGGCGATGCGGGCGCTGACGTTGCGGGCCTCCAGCACGCGCTTGCTCGACTGTTCGCCGAATTGCGCCTTGATGGCGGCGCGCTGCTGGTACTTGCGCCGCCCGGCGGCCTGCTCGCGCAGGTCCTCAAGCGCCCGCACGCGGCCCATGTTGCGCGTGGTGCGTGCCTTGACGCCGCGTCGGATCCAGGCTTCTTCCTCGGCCAGTTTCTTGTCGAATTCGCGATTCGCGGCCCGTTCGGCGGCCAGGGCGTCTGCCTTGCGGCGTCGAAAGTCGGCGTAGCGGCCGGGCCAGTTGTAGAGCGCGCCGCGGTCCACCTCGACGATGCGGGTGGCGATCCGGTCCAGAAACGCGCGGTCGTGGCTGATGAACACCAGCGCGAAGGTCGCGCCGAGCAGGAATTCTTCCAGCCAGGTGACGCCGGCAATGTCGAGGTGGTTGGTTGGCTCGTCCAGCAACAGCACATCAGGCTGGCCGACCAGCGCCCGCGCCAGCAGCACGCGCCGCTTGAGCCCGCCGGACAGGTGCTCGAACGGCGCCGCGGCTGGCAGGGCCATGCGCGTGAGCAGGGCATCGACTTCCACCTGGGCGGTCCAGGCACCGGCCTGCTCCAGGGCGTGCTGAAGGCTGTCCAGCGTTGCCGCCGACGCGCCGCGCTCGACGGCGGCGCGGTAGTCGTCCAGCAGGCGCCCGCGCTCGCCAAGCCCGGCGCTGACCACCGAATAGACGCTGCCGCTCAGCCCCGGCGGCACGTCCTGCGGCAGCTGCGCCACCCGCAGGCCGTCGCGGCGCTCGATGTCGCCTTCGTCGGGTTCAAGGTTGCCGGCCAGCAGGCGCAGCAGCGTGGATTTTCCGGCGCCGTTGCGACCGACCAGGCACAACCGTTCACCTTCGTCGATGGTCAGGTTGACGCGGTCCAGGACCGGCTCCCGGGTGTACTGGACGGTGATGTCGCGAAGCGTGATCAGCATGCGGGTTGGCGAGTAGGGAGGCGGGTGGGCGAGTCCGCCGTGCCGATGCACGGACGGCGCTTGCGGACACGGTTGCGGGCGGCTGACGCGAGAACACGTGCGGGTGTGGTCCGCGGCGTGCCGGCTGTCGGCACGGCACGGTCACGCGTCGCCGCGGCCATCATTATCGTGCACAACGGCCGATGCACCGTGCGTCGGCCCGGCGGCGGGATCCCGCGGCAGGGGCGGCGACGCTTCGGCTTCGCGTCTGGCGGTGTCAGCTGGCCGAGGTCAGTTCATCCACGCGCAGCGACAGGTCGACCGCGCGCACGTGCTTGGTCAGCGCGCCGACCGAGATGAAATCGACACCCGTGGCGGCGATGGCGCGCAGGCCTTCCAGGTCCACGCCGCCGCTGGCTTCCAAAGAGGCCTTGCCGGCGGCGAGGCGCACTGCTTCGCGCATCAGTTCCAGCGAGAAGTTGTCGAGCAGGACCTTCTTCACGCCGGCGGCCAGTGCCGATTGCAGCTGGGCGATGTTCTCCACTTCAACCTGCACCGGCGTGTTCGGCGGGGCCAGTCGCTGCGCCGCCTCGATGGCCGCATTGATGGAACCGGCGGCCGCGATGTGGTTTTCCTTGATCAGGATGGCGTCGTACAGCCCCTTGCGGTGGTTCAGCGCGCCGCCGCAGTGCACGGCGTACTTCTGCGCCAGGCGCAGGCCGGGGACGGTCTTGCGGGTGTCCAGCAGCTTGGTGTGCATGCCGGCCACCACTGCCACATAGGCGCGCGCCGTGGTGGCAGTGCCGGACAGCGTCTGCAGGAAGTTCAGCGCGCAGCGCTCACCGGTCAGGATGGCCCGGGCCGGGCCGCGCAGCTCGCACAGTGTCTGACCGGCGCTGACATCGTAGCCGTCGCGGGTCTGCCAATGGATCTCGACCTGCGGGTCGAGCGCCTCGAACACCGCGTCAAACCAGGCCTGGCCGCACAGCACCGCAGGCTCGCGGCTCACCACGCGGGCGCTGGCCCGTGCCTGGGCGGGGATCAGCGCGGCCGTGAGGTCGCCACTGCCGACATCCTCCGCCAGCGCGGCGCGGACCTGAGCCGGAATGGCGGCGAGCGTTGGGTCGTCGGGATGCATGGCACAGCTCCGGCAGCGGTGGGATCGGTCAGGCTGCATTATCGCTGTTCGAGCCCTAAGCACGCCGCCGCCCC
>DQBD01000249.1:6864-7356 GCA_003526065.1 Gammaproteobacteria bacterium
AGATCCAGCTGCGCGTGGTGGCGCCCGCTACCGATTCGATTTGGTTCGGGATGAGGTTTTTGGGGTGATGACGCGGGCCTGTCATCTATATCGTCCCCAAAAGGCTGCTCACGATTCATCGCGGGTGACCGCTCGGCTAACCCAAGCCCGAAAAACCAGACGGCGGTCGGCACACGGGTGCGATGATATTCAGTCAAGGGTCTTGGTCTTTGCCATCTACCGCTTCTCGATCGATGCGGTTCGTGTCTCACCGCACCCTATGCGGGTTGTTGAAGCGTCGGCGGCCAAACAGGATTGATTCAGGCATCCACGCGTCGCAGCGAGATTTTCGGTGCACAGTTCCATCTCATCGTCACGATGAGAAGGTGCTTGTCGCCGGTCTCAGTCGTAAGAAGATAATCCATCCTTCGGAATGTGGGGATGAAGGCCTGGCGCTCCAAGGAGTATTTCTGGGTTTTGAGTTTAACCATCAGATGCCGTCCATCACCCGAT
>DQBD01000249.1:7689-7932 GCA_003526065.1 Gammaproteobacteria bacterium
AAGAAAAAATCCCGACCATAGAAATCAGGACAAAAAATGGTCTCGCCTCTCTGCCTTTAAACGATGCAGGCACATACGAGGCAATAATCATTATTGCAACGAGCAGGGTGGCCCAGAAGAAGCCTATAATTCCATACGAGATGCTAGGATTGCCGGTCGTGCCCAGAAAGTAATCGAGGATCAGCAGGCAAGTCACCACGGCCCGCCATAAGAACGCCTTGCTGATCTTCGGGGTCGTCATTT
>DQBD01000249.1:8193-8481 GCA_003526065.1 Gammaproteobacteria bacterium
GATCACCAGACGGTCCTCTTTGGGTGATCCGCTTCGCAATACACCGCTCAAAGCAATTTTGATCGCTTTTCTGGTTTGGAACATTCGAGCACCTGGCCGACGATTTGTTGTCTGAGTCATTACGTATTTCGCCAGGCGACGCGAACGGATTGCCCGATGGGTATTTGCCGCTGCAATTGCCATCAACGCAGATGAAGGTGTGAGGGCGCCAAATCTTTGAGCAGATTTGAACTGCTAGTCCTAGCGGATCAATCCATCTCAGCGGGTTTCCTCCCACATACGCATACA
>DQBD01000244.1 GCA_003526065.1 Gammaproteobacteria bacterium
GATGCACCACGGCTGGACACCGGCCGCATCGCCGAACAGCGCGCGGCCTACGGGCGCCTGGTGCAGGACGCCGCCGAGGCCGCGCCGGTGGCGGTCGTCGACCCGCCACCGGACGACCAGCCCCTGGGACGCCCGCTGGCGCAGCTGATGGGGATCTACATCCTGGCGCAGAACAGCCGCGGCCTGGTGCTGGTGGACATGCACGCGGCGCACGAGCGCATCACGTTCGAGCGCCTGCGCGCCGCCCACGCCGGCGGCGCCATCGTCGGCCAGCCGCTGCTGGTGCCGCTGACGCTGCCGGTCAGCGCCGCCGAACTGGCGACCGTCGAACAGCACGCCGCCCTGTGGCCGACACTGGGCTTCGACCTGGCGGTACTCGGGCCGGACACACTGGCCGTGCGTGAGGTGCCGGCGCTGCTGGCGGGCGGTGACGCCGCGGCGCTGGTACGCGACGTGCTGGCCGAGCTGCGCGAGCACGGCCACAGCTCGCGCGTGCAGGCCCACATCGACGCCCTTCTGACCGGCATGGCCTGCCACGGCTCGGTGCGCGCCGGACGCCAACTGTCACTGGCCGAGATGGATGCCCTGCTGCGCGACATGGAGCGTACCGAGCGCAGCGGCCAGTGCGGCCACGGCCGACCGACCTGGGTGGAACTGTCACTGGCGGAACTGGACCGGCTGTTCCTGCGCGGGCGCTGAAACCCTGCGTGCCCCTTAAACTTCGGCCCGGCGGGGTCGAGAACCCGTCGAACCGGTCCGCTGTCACCGGCGACACGTTCAGCGGCGCCGGCAGATACGGCACACGCCGCCGACACCTGGCACCACACAGTGGGCGACGGCCAGGATGGGCGGCAAAATGCAAGAAACAAGAAAGAATCGCCGGTACGCCGGCTGAGTATTTCCAGGATGGAGACTCCCCCCGATGCCCCCCACGTCGCCCATCTTCGACTGGCTGGAGCACCAGCCCGATCCTGCGGCAATCGCCTACAACGCAACGCTGGCGGACCTGCGCATCGAGCACTGGAATGCGGGCTTTGCCCGCCTGCTCGGTTTGCGACGCAACGACGAATCGCCGGACGAGATTCGCTCTGCGCTGATCAAGGCGGGCCTGTTCGACCCGCACCGCGCTGCCCTGTTCGCGCAGGCCAACCAGCTGGCCCTGCGCACCGGGCATTACCGTACACGCTGGCAGTTTCGCGACGCGACGGGCAAGCGGCTGTCGGCTGAAGTGGACCTGACGGCACTGCCCTCCCTGGGCAGCAACGCCTACTGTGTCCACATTCGCGACGTGTCCACCGCGCTCGAGAAAAAGACCGAACCGGCGGCCATCGAGGCCCGCTTTCGCGACCTGTTCGAGGTGGCGACCGACGCCTTCGGCTTCGTGTCGATCGCCACGGACACGCCCACCTACATCGACTGCAACACCCACCTCACGCGCATCTACGGCGCCACCGACAAGAAGCAGGTCATCGGCAAGACGCCGCTGGATTTCGCCCCCCCCACGCAGCCGGACGGCGTGTCGTCGCAAATACGCGCGCAGGCCGTGTGCGAACAGGCCCGGCGCGCCGGCTTCGTCCGGTTCGACTGGTTCTCACGGCGCCTCGACGGCGGCACTGTCTGGCTGGACGTGACACTCACCGTGCAACCGTCGTGGGGAGAGGGGGTACTGCATTTCTCCGGCCGCGACATCACCGACCGCAAGCATGCCGAACAGGCCCTGGCCCAGGCCGAGGAACTGGCACGGGTCACGCTGCAATCGATCGCGGACGGTGTGATCACCACCGACCCCCAGGGACGGGTCACCGCGCTGAACCCGATCGCCGAGCGCCTGACCGGCTGGTCGTACGCCGAAGCGCTGGGCCAACCGGTGGACCGGGTATTCCGCGTGGTGCATGAAAGCACCCGTACGCCGCTGGCAAACCCTCTGCAACGCAGCACGGGATCCGAGCAGCCGTTCGACCTGGCCGACCCCACCGTGCTGCTCAACCGCAACGGCGCGGAATCGCTCATCGAGGACTCGGCCGCCCCTATCAGCATGCCCGACGGCACCCTGGCCGGCGCCGTCATCGTGTTCCGCGACGTCACCGATACCCGTCGCCTGGCGGCGGAAATCTCGCACCAGGCCCGGCACGACCCCCTGACCGGCCTGCCCAACCGACGCGAATTCGAACGACGCCTGGAGGAGTTGCTCGAACAGACGCGCTGCGGCGATGCCGTGCATGCGCTGTGCTACGTCGACCTCGATCAGTTCAAGGTGGTCAACGACGGTTGTGGCCATGCCGCCGGCGACCAGCTGCTGGCCGAACTGGCCAGCGCGCTGCAGCAGCGCATCCGCCGTCACGACCTGCTGGCGCGCCTGGGCGGTGACGAATTCGGCGTGCTGCTGGTGGACTGTCCAACCGAAAACGCGCACGCCATCGCCAGCAAATTGCTCGCCGCGGTGGCCGATTTCCGGTTCCGCTGGGGCGAGCGCAGCTTCGTCGTCGGCGCGAGCATCGGGGTGGTCCCCATCACCGCCACGGCCGCCTCGGCCACCGAATTGCTGTCCGAGGCCGACCTGGCCTGCTACACCGCCAAGGACCTGGGCCGCAACCGCATTCACCTGTTCCGCCCGGACGACGCCGACCTGACACGCCGGCGCAGTGAAATGCAATGGGCGAGGGAACTGCATGAGGCCATCGAGGAACAGCGCCTGCAGTTGTACACGCAGCCGATCCACGCCCTGCACGGTGACCCACTGCCGTGGTTCGAGGTGCTGTTGCGCCTGCGTCGGCGCGATGGACACCTGGTCATGCCCGGCGCCTTTTTGCCGGCCGCCGAGCGCTTCGGCCTGATGCCACTGATCGACCGCTACGTGCTCACGCGCGTCCTGGGCCGCCTGCTCGACCCGGCACGCGGCAATGGCACCCGCCTGTCAGTGAACCTGTCCGGGCGTTCGCTGGAGGATGCGGAGGTCATCGGCCTGCTGGAAACCTATTTCGAAAACCCGGCGCACCCGGCCGGGCGCCTGTGCCTGGAGCTGACGGAAACCACCGCCGTGTCGCATCTGGGCCGCACGCGGGAGTTCATCGGCCGCCTCAGAGGCGCCGGCTGCCTGTTCGCGCTGGACGACTTTGGCACCGGGGTGTCGTCGTTTGCCTACCTGAAGCACCTGCCGGTGGATTTCCTGAAGCTGGACGGCAGTTTCGTGCGTGACATCACCCGTGAGCCGATCGACCACGCCATGGTGGAGGCGATCCACCGGCTGTCGACCATCATGGGCTTTCAGACCATCGCCGAGTTCGTCGAAGACGCGGCGACGCTCGAGTTGCTGCGCGAGATCGGCGTCAACTACGGGCAGGGCTTCCTGCTCGGACGCCCGGCGCCCATCGATGAGCCGGGGTAGATCGTCGCGCCGACGCGCTGCGTGTCACGCCGCGGCGCGCTGGCCGGCGTCGGCTCAGTCAGCCTGCGCGGTGCGCCAGGCCACGTCGCAACACAACACGCCTGCCCGACCCGCCAACGGCGCCGTGACCGCCAGGGTCACGCAGGCAACGCCAAAGCCACGCTGCAGATAGACGCGACTGCGCTGCACCGCACCGGGGTAGGCAATGGCACGAACAAAGAACCTACGCCCTGACACGTCACTGCCGGGCTGATCCAGCAACAGCGCGAAACGCGGCGCCCCGGCGCGACTGCCGAGCAGGTTCTCGCTGCGCTGTACGCCGTCCGCGTCCACCCAGTAACAGCGCAGGGAAGGCGCCAGCTCACGCAGCGGCGCGCTGGCATCGGCCAGCGCCCCGCCCGCCGCCAGGTGGGCCGCCGCCGTTGCCAGGTGCGACGCCACCTCGTCGACGCCCGCCGCCGTGCGCAAGCCGGCGCGAGCGCGTTCGATGGGCACGACGTGCGCCGGGGCACGCAGCGCCGGTGCCGGCACCGCGAAATGAAAGCCCTGTGCCAAGTCGCAGCCGACCTCCAGCGCCAGTTGCGCCTCGACCTGGTTCTCCACCCCCTCCATCAGCACCAGCGTGCCGCAGTCGTGCAGGAACTCCACCAGGCTCGGCAGCAGACGACGCTCCTCGTCACGCGCCAACGCCGCCAGCAGCAGCTCGCGGTCCAGCTTGACGATGTCGACGCCGAGCGACCACAGCCGCGTCAGGCTCGACAGACCCACCCCGTAATCGTCGATCGCCACCAGGCAACCGAGCCGCCGGTAGTAGCTCACCGCCTCAGCCAGGGTATCGCCGTCCTGCACGCCGCTTTCGGCGATTTCCACCACCACCCGTGCCGGGTCGAAACCGGTCTCGTGCAACAGCGCCGCGAGGAATTCGCCGTGCCGGCGATGCCCCGCCACCACCATCGGCGACACGTTCAAGAACAACCAGCCGGCGTCCGGCGTGGCCTGCCCCAGGAAATTCCGCAGATGCAGCAGCCGGCACAGGCCGTCGAGTTCGATCAGACCCGCTTCGTCGAGACCGCCACTGAAGAAACGAAACGGCGTCGCGCCGCGACCGTCTGCGTAATCCAGGCGCACCAGGCCTTCGTGACCCACCACACGCCCGGTACGCAGCGTCACCACGGGTTGAAACACGCTCGACAGGCGCAGACTGCGAAACCTGCCCTGCCAGGAGCCGTCAGCGTTCTGGCTGGCCTGTGTCTCGAGTCGTGAAAGCTGCACGTGCGGTTGGGTCATTGAATTGGATCCGGATGCGGGCAACGCGAGAGGCCGATCCACGGCCCGCCGGCGGCTGCCATGCCATCCCGCCGGCACACAGCGGCGCGGCGGGTCGTTGTCAGCAGGTATATCGGCCGTTCTCCCGGCCTCTGAATACCGCGCGGCTCACTGTACCTCCGGTTCCGGACACACACGAGCGGCAACGCCTCAACCACCGAACACTTTCGCCAGGAAGGCCACCTCGTCGCCGATGCGGACATCGAGGATCGCCGGCCTGCCCTCGCGCACGGCGGCCACGGCCCGCCCGACGGCGGCGCGGATCTGCGCCGGGTCGTCCACCTTCTCGCCATGACCGCCGAACATCACCGCCAGCTGGCCGTAATCCGGATTGGGCGCGATCGGCGAGCTGACGTGGTGTTGACGGGCCACCGCCACGCCCGTCGGGTACAGGAATTCGGTACCCATCTGCATCGAACGGTAATGGCCGTTGTTGAAGATCACCGTCAACAGGCCGACACCGTACTGCTGCGAGAAGCCCAGCGCCGCCAGGCCCGGGTTGTAGTTGTAGGTGCCGTCACCGACGAACACCACCGGCAGCGCGTCCGGCAGCCCCACCGCCGCGCCGAGCGCCATGCCGATGCCCAGCCCCAGGCCACCGGACAGGGCATTGATGAAGTGACCCGGCTTCAGACGGTCCATCACGTTGATGAGGGTGTGGTGGGTGAGGATGGTCTCGTCGACGATGACCGCATCATCCGGCAGGCAGGCGTTGAGTTCATGGCACAGAAAGCGCGCGTCGATGGGTGTCGCGCCGGCGTGCTGCAACGCCTGTTCTCGCCACTGCGCCCGCCGGCCGGTGGACCGCTCACCCCAGGCGGCGGTGCGCTGCTCGGCACCGGCGGTCGCGCTCGGGAGGCGCTCCAGCAGCACGTCGACGGCCGCCATGGCGTCGCCCTGGATGATGAGATCGGCCGTGAAACCCGAGTACGGGTCGCGCCCGCGCAGCGGGTCCTGCGCCACCGCAATCAGCCTGGCGCCCGGCGGCGTCATGGCGGTCGGCGGGTACCACGGCCCCGGCGCTTCCAGCATCAGCACCGCGTCGACGTCCTTCATGTACGGCTGGGCGTAGAAACCGGCGTGCAGCGGGTGCTCGCGCGGGAAGTTCACGAAGCCCGGATGCTGCCCCTCCACCACGCCGGCGCCCAGACGTTCGGCGAGTTGCACCAGACGCGCCGCTTCACCGGCAGTGCGGGCGGCGTTCTCGACGATGATCAGCGGGTTTCTGGCCGCCTTCAGCCAGGCGGCCGCCTGTTCCAGCGCCGCGCGCTCGGGCCGCGGCGTGCTGGGGTTGGCGTAGCGCGCCGGCGCCGGCAACACCGCCGGCTGGTGCAGGTGCTCGAACGGCAGCGACAAAAACACCGGTCCCTGCGGCGCGCCCATGGCCAGCGCGCAGGCGCGGTGCACGGCACCCGCCAGCACGGTCGGCGTGTTGAGACCGAAGCTCGACTTGCAGATCGAGTCCACCAGCCGCGCCGGCCCGCCATGGTCGGCCAGGAACCGTCCCCATTGCGCGCCGACCCAGGCATCCGCCCCTTCGCCGAAGCTCACCGACTCGCCGGCCAGCACCAGCAGCGGAATCTGCTCGTGATAGGCGGCGCGGATGCCCATGGCGGCGTGGAGCGTACCGACCGTGGCGTGGACCAGGCACACGCCGAGCTTGCCGGTGGCCCGCGCGTAACCCATGGCCTGGCCGATGGCCAGGTCCTCGTGACGGGCGTTGTAGTAGGCGGGGGCGGGCTCGCCGGCGTCGGCGCGTCGCGCCAGCGCCTCCCACAGCGGCGGCCATTCCGAGCCGGGTGAGGAAAATATCGCCTCGACCGCGTAGCCGTTCAGGATGTCGAGCAGAACTTCCGCGCCATTGGGCTGGCTCATGGGGATCTCCTCCGGATAGTCGTTGTCGATCGGCCCGGCGCGGCGATCGGCGCCCACGCCCGACGCCATCATAGACCGCAAGACTACCGAACGATCGGCAGGTACGGCATGCTACGTTGCAACCTCGCCCGGTGACCGGAGACAGCGCCATGAACGCCCCGTACAGCGTGTCCGACTACTCACACCTGGTGCAGCGCGACCGCGTGCACAGCGCCATCTATACCGACCCCGCCATCTTCGAGCAGGAAATGGCGCGCATCTTCCACCGCGCCTGGCTGTGCGTGGGACACGAGGCGGAACTGCCGAATCCGGGCGATTTCCGCACCACCACCCTGGGCCGCCAGCCGGTGGTCATGGTGCGCGGCGACGACGGCCAGGTGCGCGTGTTCATGAACCGCTGCCGCCACCGCGGCATGACCGTGTGCGAGACCGAAACCGGCAACGCCCGTTTCTTTACCTGCTGGTACCACGGCTGGGTGTACAGCAACACCGGGCCGCTGCAGGACGTGCCGGGGCCGGCCGGCTACGGGGCGGATTTCTGCAAGGATGACCTCGGCCTGACGCCGGTACCGCGGCAGGCGAGCCATCGCGGCTTCGTGTTTGCGAGCCTGGCGCCGGACGGCCCGTCACTGGCCGAGCATCTCGGGCCGGCCGCCCGCTACCTCGACATCTACATGGACGCCTCACCGCTGGGGCAGATCGCGGTCACCGCCGGCGTGCACCGCACCCGCTACCGCGGCAACTGGAAGTTCGTCGGCATGGACGGCTACCACCCGCACTACACCCACCGCTCGGTGCTGGACGCCTGGCGCCGCCGCCCGGGCGGCAACATGGCCGACACCCACCACGGCGACCCGTTCGCCGACGAATCCGGCAACCT
This sequence comes from Gammaproteobacteria bacterium, assembly GCA_003526065.1. Next base: position 7,467 of record DQBD01000244.1, read on the forward strand.
CACGCGCGACCTGGGCAACGGCCACGTGCTGCTGGATTTCCTGCCCGGCCGCAGTGCCAACCTCGACCGCTACCTGGACACGCTGCGCCGCCAGCCCCAGGGCGAGCAGTACATCCAGGCCATGCTCGACACCTACGGCGAGGCGCGCGGACGCGAACTGCTGGCCTGGGCCGGCGACCCGCACGTCGGCGTCTATCCCAACCTGCAGCTGATCGGCGTGCAGATCCGCCTGGTGCGCCCGCTGGCGGTGGACGACACCGAGGTGCTGATGTTCCCCGGCCTGCTCCAGGGGGTGCCGGACAGCATCAACAGCATGCGCCTGCGCCAGCACGAGTCGTTCTACGGCCCGGCCGGCGCCGGCTCCCCCGACGACGCCGAACTGTTCGAGCGCAACCAGGAAGGCCTGAAGGCCGACGTCGAGCCGTGGCTGCATCTGGGCCGCGGACTGAACCGCGAACGCCTCGAGGCCGACGGCACCCGCACCGGCCTGATCGGCGACGAAACCACCCAGCGCGGCCAGTTGCGCGGCTGGCTGCGCCTGATGTCGGAGACGCCAGCATGATCGTCACCCGCGAGACCGTGGAAAGCTTCCTGTTCCACGAAGCCGACCTGCTCGACGCCATGCAGGTCGAGGACTGGCTGGGCCTGTGGGCGCCCGAGTGCTGCTACTGGGTGCCCTGCAACGACCGCGACGCCAACGGCACCGACCCTGGGCGGCAGGTGTCCATCATCTACGACGACCGCGCGCGACTCGAAGACCGCGTCCACCGCCTCATGAGCAGCGCCGCGCACAGCCAGCGTCCGCGCTCGCGCATGCGCCGTGTGGTCGGCAACATCCGCTTCGAGTCCCGCGAGGACGAGGTGCACACGCGCTCGAACTTCGTGCTGGCCGAGCTGCGCCGCGGGCGCCAGGAGGTCTGGTCCGGCGTCAGCCAGCACCGCCTGCTGCCGGCGGGCGACCGCTTCACGATCAAGGCCAAGACCGTCCTGCTGACACAAAGCGACATGGCCATCGACAATCTCACCTTCCTGCTCTGACACCGCCCAGGACGCCCCATGATCCAAGACGTCACCGCCGCCCTCGCCCGCCCGCTGTCCGGCCGGCTCCATCCGCAGGTGGCCGCACACCTGGAACAGCTGGCCGCCATGGAGGCGCCGCCCCTGCACGTGCTCACGCCCGAACAGGTGCGCGTCGGCTTCGGCATGCAGCTGCAGATGACCGCCGGCGCCGCGGCGCCGCTGCCGGTGGTGCGCGACGTCGCCATTCCCGCCGCGGGTGGACCCATCAGGGCGCGCCTTTACCGGCCCGCCGCCGATGGCGTGCTGCCGGGCCTGGTGTTCTTCCACGGCGGCGGCTGGGTGATCGGCGATCTCGACAGCCACGACGACCTGTGCCGTGACCTGGCGGCCGGGGCCGGCTGCGCGGTGCTGGCGGTGGACTACCGGCTGGCGCCGGAGCACCGCTTTCCGGCGGCCGCCGACGATGCCGTGGCCGCCACGCGCTGGGCCAGTGTCAACGCGGCGGATCTCGGCATCGACCCGCAACGGCTGGCGGTGGGCGGCGACAGTGCCGGCGGCAACCTCGCCACGGTCAGCGCGCTGGCCGCGCGCGATGCCGGTATCGGGCTCGCGGCGCAGCTGCTGATCTATCCGGTCACCGACCTGTCACGCCTGGAAGGCGAGTCCTACACCGCCTGCGCCGACGGCTACGGACTGACCGCCGACGCGATGGTGTGGTTTCGCGACCATTACCTGGCCGACGCGGCAGCGGCCCGGGACTGGCGCGTGTCTCCCCTGCTGGCCGCCGACCTCGACCGACTGCCGCCGGCGCTGGTGGTGACGGCCGAGTTCGACGTGCTGCGCAGCGAGGGCGAGGCCTACGCGAAGCGACTGGCCGACGCCGGCGTCCCGACGCAGCTGGTCCGCTACGACGGCATGATCCACGGCTTCGCCTCGATGGCGGGCGTGCTGGACACCGGCCGCCAGGTGCGCAGCGACATGGCGCGCTGGCTGGCCGATCGCCTGGCGCGCTGAACGGCTCCCTCGCCGCCGCACCCTGATCTCCTGTTCGGGCGCTGTTGACGTCGGTCAAGACGGTACTGGCCGACGCCGCGATGATGCGCGCTGGGCACTTTGCCCCCCACAGCCTGGACGCTGCCCCCATAAGGAGATGAGGAACGATGTCCGCCCACGCCCCGAGCCCCAGTGAACACCTGCTGCGCGACTACATGCGCGCCCCCCTGCTGGCCCTGCCCACCACCGTGCTGGCGATTTCCATGCTCGGCGGCATGGCCCTGGTCTGGTACCTGTGCCTGACCGGCCGCATGAGCTTCTGGGCCGGCGCACTGATCAACGGCCTGCTCAGCTACGGCCTGTTCAGCCCCATCCATGACGGCGCCCACCGTGCCATCTCGCGCATCGGCTGGCTGAACGAGACCATCGCCGACGTGTCGCTGCTGTTCCTGTTCCCCTACGCGCCGATGGTGGCGCTGCGCTGGCTGCACAACCAGCACCACATCCACGCCAACGGCGTCGAGGACCCGGACCGGTTCGAGCACGACGCGCCCAAATGGCAGGCACCGCTGCGCTGGGCGTTCTTCGACCTCTGGTACATCTGGTACTTCTTCACCCGTGGCCAGCACCTGGTGAAGAAACACAGGAAGGAACTGATCGCGTTCTACAGCTGCCTGGCGCTGGCGGTCGGCACCCTGATCGCGCTTGGCTACGGCTACGAACTGTTCATGCTGTGGTTCATCCCCACGCGCATCTCGCTGTTCCTGATCGCCGTGGTGTTCGTCATCCTGCCGCACCACCCGGCCATGGTCAGCCATCACGAGGACCCGTATCTGGCCACCACCATGCGCATGGGCTGGGAATGGCTGCTGACACCGTTGCTGGTGTACCAGAACTACCACCTGATCCATCACCTGTACCCGACGGTGCCGTTCTACAAGATGCACCGCGTCTGGTACCTGCGTTACGACGAGCACGTGAAGCACGACGTCAGCTACCAGACCGCGTTCGCGCTCGAGCCGCAGAACATCGACGTGCACCGCCAGTTCCATGCCCGGCAGGCGGGCGACCCGGACGCGGCGCCCGTCGCCAGCGGCGCCTGACCGGCGAGCTCCGGCACGAAACGCCCCGGTCCCTGCCGGGGCGTTCCGTTTTCGGGGCGCGTGCCGGGGTGCAGGCACAGCATCGGC
>DQBD01000197.1:0-461 GCA_003526065.1 Gammaproteobacteria bacterium
AGCACGACCCGCACACCATCGGGATACCAAAGTTCGACAAGCCCGCTTGCCAACTCCAAACGGTCACCCGCCGCCAGTTGCGCCTGTGCCTGCAGGCGCGCGATCGCCGCCGCCGCGTTCGGCGCCGCGGCACGGGCCGCAGCAAACTCGCGCTCCCGCGTGACGTCATCGCCCCGTAACTGCGCCAGGCGTGCGAATGCAAGCGCGTACAGCTCCGGTGCCGCAGCCGCCCGTCGCCCGCGGGTCAACAGTTTGCGGGCCTTCCCCTCCCGCCCCTCGACCAGCGCCATGACGCCGGCCGCAAGATCGATTTCCGCCCGCTCCCGGCGCCGCAACTGGCGCTGCAAGCGCCGTCGCAGGAGCGCCTGTCGCGCCCGCGAGGCGGCACCCAGCAACCAATGCAGCACCCCGAACACCAACACCAGGACCACCAGCACCAACAACAGGCTTCGAATTTCCAG
>DQBD01000197.1:764-9167 GCA_003526065.1 Gammaproteobacteria bacterium
AGCAACAGGTACCCCGGCTGCCCGGCCACCAGGCCGGCCACCAACACGCCCACCGCTGCGGCCAGCAGCAGCACCAGCAAACGCCTCATGAACGCCTGCCCACGGCACCCGCGCGCCGACGCAGGGCGTCCAGCTGCACGCTCAAATCCGTCAGATCGGGTAGCTGGGGTCGCAGTTCGGTGTCCGCCACGCGGCGTACGGCGGCCAGCGCCTTGGCCACCGGCGCCCCGTCCGTCTCAAGATACGCTTCCGCCCATACCTGCACGTCGGCGAGCTCACTGCGCAAAGCCGCCTGATTGCGTCGACGCAGCGCGTACTCGGCGGCCGCAAACTTGAGCGCGAGCTGCTGGCGCAGATAGCGCTGCTCGTCGGGTCGCAACAGGGGCTGCAAGGGCGTCCCGACCCGCTGCAGCACCACGACTTCACGCAGCTGCTGCCAGGCCTGCCCGAGCGCCGACCGCCAACCGGTTGCGGACGGCTCCCTGGCCGCGGATACCTGGCCAGGTTCGCGCAATGGCGCGTCCTTCAACACCCGCCCGGCCTCCGCCAACTCGCTGGCCAGGATGTCTGCATCCGGCACTTCGATATTACGCAGGCGACGCTGCGCACTGTCGATGGCCGCCCTCAGCCCGGCACTGCCCGGCACCGGCGCCAGACTCGCTCCGGCCAGCTCCAGGGCCAGCGCAGCGCGCTTCGGGTCGGCATCCAGCCGTGCTGCCCGCTGCGCGTTGCTCAGCAGATAGGCCGCCTCTGCAAGCGACCACTCCACAAGGCGTGCCGGCCCGACCTGCTCCAGGCGTGCCTCAAGGCCACGACTGCGCCCTTCAAGGGCCGCCAGGTCGTCGCTGACCGTCGCCTGCCAGGCCACGAGCGCATCAAGACGCTGCGCGGCGCGCTCCTCCGCGTGCGAAAACGCCGCCACCTGGAGCTGAAGCGGCTGCCAAAAGCGCACCCAGAAGACCCCCGCAGCCGCCGCGAAGACCACCAGCACAAGCGTCAACAGCAGCAGCCAGACGCGTCCACCGGAAGACTTCTTGCGCGCCGGCTGGACGCCCTCGGAGGTTTCGGCGGCCGGCGTCCCGTCGTCAGGTTGATTGATTTCCAAGGTGTAACTCAGGCACGTTGCTGAAGATGTTGGTCAGGCTGTACCGGCAACAGGCGGGCCAGTTCTTCCAGAGCCAGGCGGTATACATCACGCTTGAAACTGACGATCTGGGTCAGCGGCATCCAGTAGTCTACCCAGCGCCAGGCATCGAACTCGGGCGTACCGTCAGCGTCGAGACAGATCCGCTCATCGCCCGCCGTCAACCGCAGCAGAAACCACCGCTGCTTCTGGCCGATGCACGGCGGTCGGTCGCGCCGCAGGTATCGCCGGGGGATCAGGTAGCGCAGCCAGTCGTGGGTGACCCCAAGCACCTCAACGTCTGCGCAGGTGAGACCCACCTCTTCACGCAACTCCCGAAACAGCGCCTGCTCGGGGGTCTCGTTGTACTTGATCCCGCCCTGTGGAAACTGCCAGGCCTTCTGACCGATACGCCGGCCCCAGAACACATTGCCGGCATCATTGACCAGGATGATGCCGACATTCGCCCGAAAGCCTTCTGCATCGATCATGGCGTATCCAATCCTCACCACCACTGCCCTGTCGCACCAGGTCGCCAGCACACGGCAGGGCCGTCACGGCCTTGTAAACTTGGGGCGATGGTAGCATGCAGCCTGACCCCGGAGCGGCCCTCCATGGCCCGTACACTGGCCCTTTTCGACCTCGACAACACCCTGCTCACCGACGACAGCGATTACCTGTGGGGACGCTGCCTGGCGGACGCGGGTCTGGTGGACGGCCCCAGCTACGAGGCCGCCAACGCCCGGTACTACGCACTGTACAAAGCCGGCGACCTGGACATCCACGCCTTTCTGGAATTCGCCCTGCGCCCTCTGCGCGAAGTGCCACTCGCCCGGCTGCTGGCGCTCCGGGAGCGCTTCGTGACCGAATGGATCGCGCCGCGCGTGGCACCGGACGCAGCGGCACTGATCGAACGCCACCGCCGCGACGGTCACCTACCGGTGATCATCACCGCCACGAACCGCTTCGTCACCGGCCCCATCGCCGCGCTGCTCGGCGTTCCGGCGCTGATCGCCACCGAACCCGAATGGCTGGCCACCGGCTTTTCCGGACGCGCCGTTGATCCGCCATGTTTCCGGGACGGCAAGGTGGCGCGCCTGCAATCCTGGCAGGAACGCTACGGTTACCAGAACGCCTACACGTATTTCTACAGCGACTCACACAATGACCTGCCGCTGCTCGAACGCGTCGACGCGCCCTGCGCAGTCGATGCAGACGAAGCGCTCAGCGCAGCGGCCGCCGCGCGCGGCTGGCCACATATCAGCCTGCGCGCAGCAGGCTGACGCGCCGCGCCGGAAGGTGCGTCTGCTATCATCGGCGCCGCTCGCGGGCGGCCGTTGGTCGCGTTCCGTGGGCAGGTAAAACAAGCCCGATTCCGTAGGCCCCGAGTTCCAGCGGGGACCTGCTTTCTGTCTGCGCCCCGGGGCCACCCTTGTTGCAAAAAGCGTATCTCCGAGTCCGTCACTGGCCGGTCCTGGCCGTCGCCAGCATCGCACTCACGGCCTCCGTGACCCAGGCCGCCGTTTCACAGCCGAGCGACGCCCAGTGTGGCAGCGCCTTCGAGTTCATCGGCCCCGATCCGGCGGTGGCGGCGCGCGCCAAGGCAAGCGGTCAGCCCATATACGTGGTGGCCGACTCCTCCGAGGCAGACCCTGACGGAAACATCGTGCTGCAGGGGCAGGCAGCCATCGTCAAGGGCGATCGCCAGCTCAACGCCGACGAGGTCACCTTCAACCGCGACGACCAGGCGGCGGTCGCCACCGGTGCTGTGGTGTTCGGCGACAGCCGCATGATGCTCGAGGGCACCAGCCTGCAATACAACCTGGAGGCCGACCAGGGCACCATCGAGAACGCGAGCTATGCCCTGCGCGAGAAGCGTGCCCGCGGCCGGGCCACGCGCATCATTCGACGCGACGCCAGCCGCCATACCCTGGAAGGCGCCTTCTACACCACCTGCCCGCCCGGCAAGCGCGACTGGGCGCTGCGCGCCACCAAGGTCGACCTCGACTTCGACGACGGCCAGGGCTCGGCCCGCAACGTGGTCCTGGATTTCAAGGGCGTGCCCATTCTGTACAGCCCGTACTTCAGCTTTCCGCTGTCGGACGAGCGCAAGTCGGGCTTCCTGGCGCCGAGTGCCGGCAACTCGGACGAAACCGGTTTCGAGTTCCGGGCACCGTACTACCTGAACCTGGCACCGAACTACGACGCCACCATCACCCCGCGGTACATGAGCAAGCGCGGCCTGATGATGGGGGGGCTCGGCCGCTACCTGTTCCGCGGCACAGAAGGCGAGATCGGCGGCACCCTGCTGCCGTCGGACAAGGAAGCGGATCGCGACCGCAACTACGTTTTCCTGAAGCAGAACGGGCGCTTCACACCGCGCTGGACGCACTACCTCAGCTACAACCGGGTGTCCGACGACCAGTATTTCGAGGACTTCGGCAACAACCTGACCGACGTCAGCACGACCCACCTGCAGCGTCTGGCGACCACCAGCTACAACGGCGACAACTGGCGCGTACGCGGTCAGGTAGAGACGTATCAGACGCTGTCCGGCAGCCGTCCCTACCGGCGCCTGCCGCAGCTCATGTTCAACACCTCGGGCTTCCTGTTCGGCGGTCTGAACTACGCCATCGACAGCGAATTCACCGAGTACGACCACCCGGACCTGGTCGACGGCACGCGCATCGATCTGTACCCGAGCCTGAGTCTGCCCTGGGAAACGGCTGCCTTCCGGGTCGAACCGCGGCTCGGCTTCCGCTACACCCAATACTCGCTCAACGACCAGCTGCCCGGACGCGACGACAACCCGAGCCGCTCGGTCCCCATCTTCAGCGTCGACAGCGGCATGTTCTTCGAACGCGACCTCGACCTGTGGGGCGTCGATGCGGTTCAAACCCTGGAGCCGCGGCTGTTCTATCTGTACATCCCCAACCGCGATCAGGACGACATTCCCCTGTTCGACACCAGCGACACCGACTTCACGTTCCAGTCGCTGTTCCGCACCAACCGCTTCTCCGGCCCCGACCGCCAGGGTGACGCCAACCAGGTCACCGCCGCCGTCACCAGCCGCATCCTGAGCGCCAGCAGTGGCGTTGAAATGCTGCGCACCAGCCTCGGCCAGATCCGCTACCTGCGCGACCGCCAGGTCGGACTGCGGCCGGGATCGGCGATTGAAGCCAGCGAGTCCGCGATCGTTGGCGAACTGTGGGCGCGCCTGACCCGCTCGCTCACCGCGCGTGGTGATCTTGAGTGGGATCCGGACAGCGGCAGCACGCAGCGCTCGGTGTTCGGTCTGTACTACCGACCCGACAACGGTGTGCTGCTGAACGCGTCGTACCGCATGCGGCGCGAACTGCCCAAGCTGTCGGCGCCGGGACTGACCGAGAGCCTGGAACAGATCGACATCTCCGGCCTGATTCCGCTCGGACGCAACTGGCAGCTGGTCGGGCGGTCCTATTACTCGTTGCCGGAGTCGAAGATCATCGAGAGCTTCATCGGCCTCGGTTACGAAAGCTGCTGTTGGGGCGCGCGGGTGGTCACCCGCCGCTACGTGCGCAGTCTCAGCGGTGACACCACCAGCGCCATCCTGTTCGAGCTGGAACTGAAGGGACTGACCAACATCGGCAACAAGGTGGAAAACCTGCTCACCGAGGGCGTGTTCGGCTACAGCCGCGACGCCTACGGCTACTGACGACAAGTTGCGGAAACATCCTGACGTGAAACGACTGCTTCTGTTAATCGGCGCGCTGCTGCTGACACCCCTGGCGCCGGCCGCCAACCTCGACCGCGTGGTGGCGGTCGTCAACAAGGACGTCATCGTCGAAAGCGAGCTTGAGCGTGAAGTCCAGCGCATTCTGTCGGACTTGCAGCGACGGGGGACGGCGGTGCCGCCACGGCACGAGTTCGAACGCCAGGTGCTCGATCACCTCATCCTTCGTCGCCTGCAGGTGCAACTGGCCGACCAAGCCGGGATCAACATCAGCGACGACGAACTGAACTTCACCCTGCAGAACATCGCCCAGCGCAACGACATGACGCTGAGCCAGATGCGCGAGACGATCGTCGCTGAGGGCGGCAACTTCAGGGAGTTTCGCAACGACATTCGCGACGAGATGCGCATCACCCAGTTGCGCCAGAAAGAAGTGATCGACCGCATCGCCGTGTCCGAGGCCGAGGTGGAGCGCTTCCTGGCCGAAGGCGGCGCGGCGGCGGCCGGCCGCTACCGTCTGGCACACATCCTCATTCCGCTACCGCTCGATCCATCGCCGGAACAGCAACGGCGCGTCGCCGCCCGAGCCCGGGACGTGCACCAGCAGCTGACGGCGGGTGCGGATTTCGCCAGCACCGCCGTGGCGGTGTCCAAAGGCCAGCAGGCGCTCGAAGGCGGCGACCTGGGCTGGCGCAACGCCGACGAGCTGCCGGCTCCCTTCCTTGCGGCAGTGCGGGACCTGGCACCGGGTCAGATCAGCGAAGTGATTCCAAGTGCCAACGGCTTCCACATCCTGAAAGTTCTCGAATCGGATGCCGCGGGCGGCCGGCATGTGGTCGAGCAGACCCACGTCGAACATATCCTGGTCAAGGTCGAACCAGGCCGCGAGGACGAAGCCCGTGCGCGCGCCCAGTCGCTGCGCCGACGCATCCTGGCAGGCGAAAGCCTGCGCGATCTCGCCCGCACCCACTCGGACGACCCAACCTCGGCGATCAAGGGCGGCGACCTGGGCTGGGTCAGCAGCCAGAGCCTGGTACCTGCATTTGCCAAGGCGATGCAGGGCCTGCCCGAGGGCGAGCTCAGCGAACCTGTGAGGTCCAACTTCGGCTACCACCTGATCCGTGTACTCGGCCGGCGCAGCCATGACGACACCGCCGCCTACCGCCGCGCCCATGCCATGGAGACACTGCGCATGCGCAAAGCCGAGGAAATGACCCAGACCTGGTTGCAACGCCTGCGCGACGAGGCGTACGTGGAGCTGCGCCTGTAGGCGATGTGATGCGACGTCTGGCGCTGACCGTCGGCGAACCGGCCGGTATCGGACCGGACATCTGCCTGGAGGTCGCCCGCCAGCCGCCGGCGGGGGTGGCGATCACGCTGATCGGCGACATCACGCTGCTGCGCGCACGGGCCTCGCAGCTCGGATACGAAGTCAGCCTGGTACCGCTTGCGCCCGGCGTCCCCGCCGCGTCGCTGCCGAACACCGTGTCGGTCCGGCACGTACCGCTGGCGCGGCTGCCCGACGCCGGCCGGCCGCTGCCCGTCAATGCCCCGGCGCTGCTCGAAACACTCAACGTCGCGGTCAGTGGCTGTCTGGACGGACACTTCGATGGGCTGGTCACCGCGCCGCTCGACAAAGGGGTCATCTGCGATGCGGGCGTGCCGTTTAGCGGCCACACCGAATACCTGGCCGGGCGCACCGGCACGGAGCAGGTGGTGATGCTCCTGGTGGCCGGCGCGCTGCGCGTGGCACTGGCCACCACCCACCTGCCGCTGCGCCAGGTGCCCGACGCCCTGAGCGTATCGGGTCTGACCGGCACTGTACGCATCCTCGCGCACGACCTGCGCCGGCGCTTTGGCATCGCCCGGCCCCACATCGCGGTGTGTGGCCTGAACCCGCATGCCGGCGAACGTGGCCATTTGGGGCGCGAGGAAATCGACGTCATCGCACCCGCCATCGCCGCCGCCGTTGCCGAAGGCATCGACGTCACCGGCCCGCTGCCGGCCGACACCCTGTTCACCCCATCACGACTCGAACCGTTCGACGCGGTGCTGGCCATGTACCACGACCAGGGGCTGCCCACACTCAAGTACGCCGGCTTCGGCCAGGCGGTGAACGTCACCCTTGGCCTGCCGATCGTGCGCACCTCGGTCGATCACGGTACCGCCTACGACCTGGCCGGAAGCGGCCGTGCCAACGCCGGCAGCCTGCGTGCCGCGCTTGATCTGGCGGCGACGCTGGGCACCGGCTGATGCACGCACCGCGCAAGCGTTTCGGCCAGAATTTTCTGCACGACCCGGCAACCATCGGCCGCATCGTGGCGGCACTGGACCCACGCCCGGGCGAACACCTGGTGGAAATTGGCCCTGGGCGCGGCGCCCTCACCGCGCCCGTGCTGGCGCGTACGCAGGCACTGACCGCCATCGAGCTGGACCGCGACCTGGCCGTGGACCTGACCGAACGCTTCCAGGACGACGGCCTGCACCTGATCGGCGCGGATGCGCTGCGATTCGACTTTTCCACCTTGGCGACAGCCGGCCAGCGGCTGCGCGTGTTCGGCAACCTGCCGTACAACATCTCCTCGCCCCTGCTGTTTCATCTGCTGACGTACCGCCAGGCGATCGCCGACATGCTGTTCATGCTGCAGCGCGAAGTCGTCGACCGCATCGTCGCCTCGCCCGGTGACGCCGACTACGGCCGGCTGTCGGTGATGATCCAGTACGCCTGCGCCGCCGAAGCGCTGTTCGTGGTGTCGCCAGGCGCCTTCTTTCCACCGCCGAAAGTGCATTCGCGCATGCTGCAGCTGACGCCCTACGTCACCCTGCCGCATCCCGCCACCGACGAGAGGCGGCTCTCTGACCTGGTTCAGCGGGCCTTCGCTCAGCGACGCAAGACCCTGCGCAACAGCGTCGGCACGTTGGTCACCGCTGCCCAGTTCGCGGCGGCCGGCATCGACCCCGGCCTGCGCCCGGAACGGCTGTCGGTGGCCGACTTCGTGCGCCTGGCCAACAGCTGAACGGTCATGCGAATTCCGCGTCTTTTCATCGACCAGCCACTGCACTGCGGCGAACCGGTAACGCTCGACCGCCGCACCCACGATCACGCGATCAAGGTGCTGCGCCTGCGCTCCGGTGACCGTCTGGTTTTATTCAACGGGCGCGGCGGCGAGTTTTCCGCCACCCTGGTGCCTGGCGCCGACCGGACGACACTGCAGGCCATGGTCGGCGAGTTCACCCCCGACAGGACCGAATCGCCCCTCACCGTGCGCCTGCTGCAGGGCATCTCGCGCGGGGAACGCATGGACTACGCCCTGCAAAAGGCCGTCGAGCTCGGGGTCGGCGAGATCGTGCCGTTGGTCACTGAACGCACCGTGGCGCGCCTGACCGCAGAACGCGAGGCACGGCGCCTGGCCCACTGGCGCGGGGTGGTATTGGCGGCGTGTGAGCAAAGCGGACGCACACGCCTGCCGCCGGTAGCCGAGCCGCGTTCGCTGGCGGCGCACCTGGCGCAGCCGCTCGACGGCGCCGGGGTACTGCTTGATCCGCGGGCCGGACAGGCGCTGATGCA
>DQBD01000206.1:0-171 GCA_003526065.1 Gammaproteobacteria bacterium
GAGATCTACACTCTTTCCCTACACGACGCTCTTCCGATCTGACGCGCCGGCTGCCCCGGAAGGCACCGACACCACGCATTTCTCGGTGGTCGACGCGCAGGGCAACATCGTCTCGGCCACGCTGAGCATCAACATCCCGTTCGGTTCCGGCTTCGTGCCGCCGGGCACCGG
>DQBD01000206.1:496-2624 GCA_003526065.1 Gammaproteobacteria bacterium
AGATGGACGATTTCTCGGCCAAGCCGGGCAGCCCGAACACCTACGGCCTGATCGGCTCGTTTGCCAACGCCATCGCCCCCGGCAAGCGGCCGCTGTCGAGCATGACGCCGACCATCCTGCGCCGTGGCGACACGGTGGCCGTGCTCGGCACGCCGGGCGGCAGCCGCATCATCAGCATGGTGCTGCTGGGCACGCTGGCGTTTGCCGACGGCAGCGACGACCCGGCCGACTGGGTCGGCGTCGGCCGCTACCACCACCAGTTCTGGCCGGACGTGGTCGAGTACGAGCCGCAGGGCCTGACGCCGGCCGAGATGGCCGGCCTCGAACGCCTCGGCCACACGCTGAAGCCGGTCGGCCGTCGCTACGGCAACATGCAGGCCATCGTCTGGCAACCGGCCAGCGGGCGGATGCGGGCGGCCAGCGATCCACGCCGCGAGGGCAGCGCGCAGGTGCGCTGAGTGGGGTGATCGAAAATCGGGGCGCCCCTCCGGCGCGCCACGCGGTGGCGTTTTTATGGCGCCCGGACGACGCGGTGGCGTAATACGCTCGATCCAGCATGGTGTACAGGCGGGCGCCGATCCGGTCGGGGCCATGGAAAGGCCTGGCGGGCCGAGGCGGCGATGCGAGAAAAGCACGGGTTGACCGACACGTTGCGGCGCGTACTGGAGGCCGGCGGGGAGCGGGTGTGTGTCGGCGACATCGTCGAGGCCCTGCGGTCGCGCGGTTTCGGACCGCTGATCCTGGCGCCGGCGCTGTTGGTGCTGTTGCCGACGGGGGCGGTGCCGGGCGTGCCCACCGTGATGGCCGGGCTGATCGTGCTGGTCGCCATCCAGCGTGTGTTGGGGCGCCGGCATCCCTGGCTGCCGCGGCGCCTGCGGGCCTTCGGCCTGGAGCGTGCCCGTTTCCAGCGCGGCGTCGAGTGGCTCAGGCCGTACACCGAGCGGATCGATCGCTATACCGACGCCCGCCTGGCCTGGTTGACCGGGGACATCGGCACGCGCCTGTCGGCGGCGTTCTGTGTCGTGCTGGCGAGCACCATCCCGCCGCTCGACCTGGTGCCCTTCGCGGCAGCCTTGCCCGCCCTGGCGATTGCGCTGTTCGCGCTGGGGCTGGCGGTCAGCGATGGTTTGCTGGTGGCGATCGGCTACTTGGGCGTGCCGGTCGTGGCCTGGTTGCTGGTGACCCAGGTGCTGTAGGAAGTGTGGGAAGCCGCGGCGGCCGAGTGCGGACCGTCCGCGCTCACAGGCGCGAATCCGGCCGCGCCAGGAAGGCCAGTTCCTCGGCTGTCGACGGACGGCCCAGGACCGCGTTGCGGTGCGGGTAGCGCCCGAAGCGGTCGATCACCGCCTTGTGGCGCCGCGCGTGCCGCACGGTGTTCCTGGGCGCGAAGGCCGCGAACAGCGGCTGCGCCAGTGCGTGGATGGCGCGCGACTCGCTGTGCATGTAGGGCATCAGCACGAAGCCGCGCTGCACCGGTTCCAGGGTGGTCAGCACGCCGGCGGCCACCGCCTCCTGCGCCAGTGCCAGGGCCATGCCGTCCTGGGCGAAGGCGCGCGGCGTGTCGCGGTGGATATTGCGCGAGAACTGGTCCAGCACGATCACTTCCGCCAGTCGTCCGTGCGGTGTGGCACGCCAGGCGTACAGCTCGCCGCGGGCGGCCTGCTGCAGCAGCGCCCCGTAACGCTGGCGGATCAGCGCGTCGAAGGCCGGGTCGCTGGCCCACCACTGGGCGGGCGCGGTCTGTTCGAACCAGAATGCGAGAACGTCGTCGTGCATGCGGACGGGGCTGCCGGTGGTCGCGAGGCCACGACAGCTTAGGCGGCGGTTTGCCAGAATGACACCCCGTCATCACCTGCCCGGGCAGATGCAAAAGACCCTCATCGTCCTTGGAATCAGCCTGCTGGTTGCCGGTCTGGCGTGGCCGTGGCTGGGAGCGATCCCGTTCGGTCGCCTGCCGGGCGACATCGTCATCCAGCGCGGAAACGTCCGCTTCTACTTTCCGCTGACCACGATGGTCGTGGTCAGCGGGGTGCTCTCGCTGCTGGTGTGGTTTCTGCGGCGCTGACCGCGCGGTCGCCGGGTCGGGGCGCCGTGGCCGATCACGGCGGCGGGCCCTCGCCGCGTGCCG
>DQBD01000291.1:0-1758 GCA_003526065.1 Gammaproteobacteria bacterium
ACACGTCCTTGGCGATCTTGCCCGAGATGGTGGCGTCGCTGATGCGCGTCAGCAGTCCGGCCAGTGCCGACGGGCCGACCGGTGCGGCGGTGATGGGCAGGTCGTCGCGGTTCAGGGCGGCGGTCAGTTCGCCGTTGATCCAGTTGGCGGCCAGCTTGGCGTCGGCGCCGGCCGCCAGGGTGGCCTCGAAGTAGTCGGCCACTTCGCGCTCGGCGGTCAGCAGGCCGGCGTCGTAGTCGGACAGGCCGAAGGCCTCGGCAAAGCGATGCCGCTTGGCGTCCGGCAGTTCCGGCAGCGCGGCGCGCAACTGCTCCACCCACGCTTCGGACACGGCCAGCGGCAGCAGGTCCGGATCGGGAAAATACCGGTAGTCGTTGGCCTCTTCCTTGCCGCGCATGGCGCGCGTCTGGTTGCGTTCGGCATCGTACAGGCGCGTTTCCTGCACCACCCGGCCGCCGCCTTCGAGCAGATCGATCTGGCGCTCGATCTCGACGTTGATGGCGCGTTCGACGAAGCGGAACGAGTTGATGTTCTTCAGCTCCGCGCGCGTGCCGAGGCGGCTTTCACCGCGCCGGCGCACCGACACGTTGGCGTCGCAGCGGAACGAGCCTTCCTGCATGTTGGCGTCGGAAATCTCCAGGTACCGCACCAGCGCGTGCAGCTTCTTGAGGTAGGCCACGGCCTCGGTGGCGGTGGCCAGCTCCGGCTCGGAGACGATCTCGATCAGCGGTGTGCCGGCACGGTTCAGGTCGATGCCGGTGTGGCCGTGGAAGTCCTCGTGCAGCGACTTGCCGGCGTCTTCTTCCAGATGGGCGCGGGTGATGCCGATGCGCTTGTGGGTGCCGTCCTCGAGCGTGATGTCGAGGTGGCCGCCGGCGACGATGGGCAGCTCGTACTGGCTGATCTGGTACCCCTTGGGCAGGTCCGGGTAAAAGTAGTTCTTGCGCGCGAACACCGAGTGCGGGGCGATCTGCGCGCCGATGGCGAGGCCGAACCGGATGGCCATGGCCACCGCCTCGCGGTTGACCACCGGCAGCACGCCCGGCAGGGCGAGGTCGACGGCGCAGGCCTGGGTGTTCGGCTCGGCGCCGAAGGCCGTGGCGGCGCCCGAGAACAGCTTGCTGCGTGTGGCCAGCTGGCAGTGCACCTCCAGCCCGATGACGCTCTCCCAGTCGCTCATGCTTGGGTCTCCGGCGGACGGCGGGTGTGCCAGTCGGTCACCTGCTGGTAGCGGTGCGCGACGTTCAGCAGGCGGGCCTCGTCGAAATCGCGGCCGATCAGCTGCAGTCCGACCGGCAGGCCCTGTACCTGGCCACAGGGCACCGACAGCGCCGGCAGGCCGGCGAGATTCGCCGCGATGGTGTAGATGTCGGACAGGTACATGGCGACCGGGTCGTGCTGCTTCTCGCCCATGCGGAATGCCGGCTGTGGCGTGGTCGGTGCGGCGATCACGTCCACCCGGTCGAAGGCGTCCAGGAAGTCGTTGCGGATCAGGCGACGCACCCGCTGGGCCTTCAGGTAGTAGGCGTCGTAGTAGCCGGCCGACAGCACGTAGGTGCCGATCAGGATGCGGCGCTTGACCTCGGCGCCGAAGCCCTCGCTGCGGCTGCGCTTGTACAGGTCCTCCAGGTCGACCGGATTGTCCGCCCGGTAGCCGTAGCGCACGCCGTCGTAGCGGGCGAGATTGGACGATGCCTCGGCCGGCGCGACCACGTAGTAGGCCGGCACCGACAGCGGCGTGTGCGGCAGCGCGATGTC
>DQBD01000291.1:2033-2536 GCA_003526065.1 Gammaproteobacteria bacterium
GCCGGCGTCGAAGTACTGCGCCGGCAGGCCGATGCGCAGCCCCGAAAGCGGCTGGTACAGCGCCGCCGCGTAGTCGGGCACCGGCTGGTCGATGCTGGTGGAGTCGCGCGGGTCGAAACCGGCCATGGCCTGCAGCAGCAGCGCCATGTCGGCCGCCGAGCGCGCCATCGGCCCGGCCTGGTCCAGCGAGGAGGCGAACGCGATCATGCCGTAGCGCGACACCCGGCCATAGGTGGGCTTCAGGCCGCAGATGCCGGTCAGTGCCGCCGGCTGGCGGATGGAACCGCCGGTGTCGGTGCCGGTGGCGGCGCTGCACAGGCCCGCCGCCACCGCCGCTGCCGAACCGCCGCTGCTGCCACCGGGCACCCGCGCAGGGTCCCAGGGGTTTCGCACCGGGCCGTAGAACGAGGTTTCGTTGGACGAGCCCATGGCGAACTCGTCATTGTTGAGCTTGCCGAGCATCACCGCGCCGTCGCGCCAGAGCGAAGAATGACGAACTGATC
>DQBD01000174.1 GCA_003526065.1 Gammaproteobacteria bacterium
TCTGGCAGGCCGAGCCGCGCGGCTATGTCGACCAGGCGCGGGCGCGCCAGCTGCTCGACGCCGAGGCAGCACGCCTGGGGGTGCGCTGGCACGCGCTGCTGGTGCGCGACCCGCGCACGCAGTGGGGGAGCTGCGGTCCGGACGGGGCCATCTCGCTGTCCTGGCGCCTGGTCATGGCGCCGGCGGCGGCATTCCGCTACGTGGTCGTCCACGAGCTGTGTCACCGCGTGCACATGGACCACTCGCCGCGCTTCTGGGCGCTGGTGGAGCGGCAGATGCCGGACTTCGAGGCGCACAAACGCTGGCTCAACGAGCACGGGCCGCGGCTGCTGCACTATCTGCCGCCACGGCGTCGCGACTGAGACGCCCATCGGCGAAAGGCGCGGCACAAAAAGGTGAGCCCTCCCGCTTGGGGAACGGGAGGGCTCGGGGGTTGCCCCGCGGGGGGCTGCGGGGCAGGGGGGGCTCGGTCAGGGTGCTCGATCTGCGTGCTGCGGCTGCGCGGGGCAGCGGCTCGTCCGGGGCAACACGCTAGGCTCGCATCGACACTCCCTTGTCTCGGCGCACACGTCCTGTGTGCATGAGCTTGAGATTAGACCGCGGCGCTGAATCCATCATGAACGCGGCCGCGCCCGCTGCGAGTGCTATCCCGCGCGCAACGCACCACGCTTCTTCAGGTGGATCATCAGCAGCGAAACCGCCGCCGGCGTCACCCCGGAAATGCGCGCGGCCTGGCCGATGGTCTGCGGCCGGTGGTCCTTCAGCTTCTGGCGCACCTCGTTGGACAGGCCGCTGACACCGCCGTAGTCGAAGTCTGCCGGCAGCGCCGCGTGCTCGTAGCGCTGGCCGCGCTCGATCTCGGCCTGCTGGCGGCGGACGTAGCCGGCGTACTTGGTGTCGATGTCCACCTGCTCGGCGATCGCCGCCTCGATTCCGGCGTCGAGCAGGCCCAGCCGCTGCAGCACGGCGCAGGAGCCCTGCGGCCGGCGCAGCAGGTCGAGGCCCGAGAGCCCGCCATCGTCCGGTGCGTCGCCGAAGACGGCGACGAGTGCAGGCTCGCGCAGTTGTGCGGGCTTGAGCCACAGCCGATCGAGGTCGTCGTGCAGGCGGGTGATGGCATCCTGCTTGGCGTTGAACGCTGCCCAGCGGGTGTCGTCCACCAGGCCCAGCTCGCGACCGCGCGGCGTCAGGCGGCGGTCGGCGTTGTCCTCGCGCAGCAGCAGCCGGTGCTCGGCGCGTGAGGTGAACATGCGGTAGGGCTCGGAGGTGCCGCGCGTGATCAGGTCGTCCACGAGCACGCCCAGGTAGGCCTCGTGCCGCTGCGGCTCCCAGGCCGGCAGCTCGCGCGCCTTGCGCGCGGCGTTGAGGCCAGCGAGCAGGCCTTGCGCCGCGGCCTCCTCGTAGCCGGTGGTGCCGTTGATCTGGCCGGCGAAGAACAGGTCGCCCAGCGCCTGCGTTTCCAGCCACGGGTGCAGGGCGCGGGGGTCGAAGTAGTCGTATTCGATGGCGTAGCCCGGCCGTAGCAGGTGCGCGCGCTCGAAACCGGCGATCGAGCGGACCACCTCGAGCTGCACGTCGAACGGCAGGCTGGTGGAAATACCGTTCGGGTAGACCTCGGCGGTGTCGAGTCCCTCCGGC
Source organism: Gammaproteobacteria bacterium (assembly GCA_003526065.1). The sequence goes on from DQBD01000174.1 coordinate 1,639, forward strand.
TCGACGAAGATCTGGTGACTGGCCTTGTCGGCGAAGCGCACCACCTTGTCCTCGATGGACGGGCAGTAGCGCGGTCCCACGCCCTCGATGACGCCCGCGTACATGGGCGAACGGTGCAGGTTGGCGCGAATGATGTCGTGCGTGCGTTCGCTGGTGTGGGTGATGTGGCAGTGCACCTGGCGCGGGTGCAGGTCGGCGTGTCCGAGGTACGAGAACACCGGCATCGGCGTGTCGCCGGGCTGCTCTGTGAGGCGCGCGTAGTCGATGCTGCGGCCGTCCAGGCGCGGTGGCGTGCCGGTCTTCAGGCGGCCGACCGGCAGGTCCAGTTCGCGCAGCCGTCGCGCCAGTGCCGCGGCCGGCGCATCACCGGCGCGGCCGCCGCCGTACTGCTGTTCGCCGATATGGATGACGCCGCCGAGAAAGGTGCCGGTGGTCAGCACCACTGCGCGGGCGCGAAACGTCAGCCCCATCTGCGTCACGACGCCGCGCACGCGCCCGTGCTCGACCACCAGATCGTCCACGGCCTGCTGGAACAGGTGCAGGTTCGGCTGTGCCTCGACCATGCCGCGAATGGCGCGTCGGTACAGCGCCCGGTCTGCCTGGGCGCGGGTGGCGCGCACCGCCGGTCCCTTGCTGCGGTTCAGAACCCGGAACTGGATGCCGGCGCGGTCGGCCGCCAGCGCCATGGCGCCGCCGAGGGCGTCGATCTCACGCACCAGGTGGCTCTTGCCGATGCCGCCGATGGCCGGGTTGCACGACATCTGGCCGATGGTTTCGAGGTTGTGCGTGAGCAGCAGCGTGGCCGCGCCGGTACGTGCGGCGGCCAGCGCGGCCTCGACACCGGCGTGGCCGGCGCCGACCACGATCACGTCGAAAGGGCGGTCGAACTGCATGAGGGTCGCGGGTAGGGAGGGGAAACTCGTTATGATAATGGGCCTTAGATCACTGTGTCAGGCCGCTCGCGGCCGTTTCCTGCGCCCATGACCCAACCCCGAAAGCTGCACGTCAAGACCCTCGGCTGCCAGATGAACGTTTACGACTCGCAGCGCATCGCCGATGTGCTGGCGCAGTCGCACGGCCTGGAGTCCACCGACGACCCGGCCCAGGCCGACGTTCTGCTCCTGAACACCTGCTCGATCCGCGAGAAGGCGCAGGAGAAGGTGTTCTCCGAGCTGGGCGCCTGGTGGCATGCCTACAAGCAGCAGCGCCCGGACGTGGTCATCGGCGTTGGCGGCTGCGTGGCCAGTCAGGAAGGCGAGCGGCTGCGGTCCCGGGCGCCGTTCGTCGATCTGGTGTTCGGGCCGCAGACCATTCACCGCCTGCCGTTGCTGCTCAATCAGGCGCAGGGCCGGCGCGCGGCCGTGGACGTGAGCTTTCCCGAGATCGAGAAGTTCGACCACCTGCCGTTGCCGCGTGCCAGCGGACCGACCGCGTTCGTCTCCATCATGGAGGGCTGCTCGAAGTACTGCAGCTTCTGCGTCGTTCCCTACACGCGTGGCGAGGAGTTCAGCCGCCCGCTGCTGGATGTGCTGACCGAGGTGGCGGTGTATGCCGAGCAGGGCGTGCGCGAGGTCACGCTGCTGGGCCAGAACGTGAACGCCTACCGTGGCCCGACGCCGCGTGGCGGCGTGGCGGATCTGGCCGAGCTGATCCGGCAGGTGGCGCAGATAGACACCATCGAGCGCATCCGCTTCACCACCTCGCACCCGGTCGAGTTCACCGACGGCCTGGTGACGGCCTACGCCGAGGTGCCCAAGCTGGCACCGCACCTGCACCTGCCGGTGCAAAGCGGGTCGGACCGCGTCCTGCGCGCCATGAAGCGCGGCCACACGGCGGCCGAGTATCTGGAAAAGATCGCGCGGGTGCGGGCGGCACGGCCGGATCTGAGCCTGACCACGGACATCATCGTCGGCTTCCCGGGCGAGACCGAGGACGACTTCGAGGACACGCTGGCCCTGGTGCGGGCGGCCGGCTTCGACGAGGCATTCAGCTTCATCTACAGCGCGCGCCCCGGCACGCCGGCGGCCGCGCTCCCGGACGAGACGCCGGCCGAGGCCAAGAAGGCGCGCCTGGCGCGGCTGCAGGCATTGATCGCCCGTCAGTCGCAGGCGTATGTGGCGGGGCTGGTCGGCAGCGTGCAACCGGTATTGGTGGAAGGACCCGCCAAGCGCGGTCAGGGTCGCCTGCACGGGCGGCTCGGCAACAATCGGGTGGTAAACTTCGCCGCGTCTGAGCAGCTCATAGGCCAATTGGTGGACGTCAAGATCACCGCAGTTTCCGCCCATACCCTGCGCGGCGAGCCGACCGGTTCGCGCACCGCCGCGTGACGGCGCCCGCCGAGGCGAGCGCCCAAGCCGCGGTGACGGAAGTCACCCTGGACCCGAGCGACAACGCGCGTCTGGCGCGCCTGTGTGGGCCACTGGATGCCCATATCGGCCAGGTGGAGCGCCATTTTGGCGTCCTCATCAGGCGTCATGGCCACTCCTTCGCCATCAGTGGTGATCCGGAGCCGGTGGCCGGTGCCGGCGCGGCACTGAAAACGCTCTACGCAGAAACCGCGACCGGCGAGGAACTGTCGGCGGCCAAGGTGCACCTGCTGATGCGTGGCAGTGACGCTGACGGTGAACAGCCGGTGGTGGCCGTCGGTCGGCGCCTTCAGGTGCGCGCCCGTGGCCGTCGTCAGGCCGATTATCTGCGTGCCATCCAGACCCACGACATCAACTTCGCCATCGGCCCGGCCGGCACCGGCAAGACCTATCTGGCGGTGGCCTGCGCGGTGCAGGCGCTGCTCGAAGAACAGGTGCAGCGGCTGGTGCTGGTGCGCCCGGCCGTCGAGGCCGGCGAGAAGCTGGGCTTCCTGCCCGGCGATCTGGCGCAGAAGGTCGACCCGTACCTGCGCCCCATCTACGACGCCCTGTACGAGATGCTCAGCTTCGAGAAGGTGGGCAAGCTGATCGAGCGGCAGGTGATCGAGATCGCGCCGCTGGCGTACATGCGCGGGCGGACCCTGAACGAGGCCTTCATCATCCTGGACGAGGCACAGAACACCACGCCCGAACAGATGAAGATGTTCCTGACACGCATCGGCTTCGGCTCCACCGCGGTGGTGACCGGTGACGTGACGCAGATCGACCTGCCGCCCGGCAAGCCGTCGGGCCTGAAGCACGTGCTCGGCGTGCTCAAGGGCGTGGAAGGCATTTCCTTCAGCCAGTTCACAGCCCGCGACGTGGTGCGTCACCCGCTGGTCGAACGCATCGTCAATGCTTATGAGCGCGACGCCGATTCCTCCAGCCATCGAAGTTGACATCGACCGCGCCAGCACCGTTGCGGCGCCGCTCGACACGGTCCTGAATACCTGGGTGCAGGCCGCCGCGTCGCAGCTGCCGGCGGTGCCGTTGAGCGTGGCGGTGCGCCTGGTCGACACCGCCGAGGCAACGTCCCTGAACCGCGACTACCGCGGCAAGGACTACGCGCCGAACGTGTTGTCGTTCCCCCTGCACGCCGATTTTCCGCTGCCCCCGGACGAGCCGCGCCCGCTCGGTGACGTGGTGCTTTGCCTGCCGGTGGTGCAGGCCGAGGCGGCGACCTATGGCAAGTCCTTCGAGCAGCGCCTGGCCCATCTGCTGATTCACGGCGTGCTGCACCTGGCCGGACACAGTCACGACGAGCCGTCCGAGCGCGAGGCCATGGAAGCGGCCGAAACCGCCGTCATGGCGCGCCTGGGCTACCCCGACCCCTACACCAGTGATGAGTAACGACATCCATTTCGGCCTGTTGCAGCGGATTGGCCACGCACTTTTCGGCGAGCCGATCGACCGCGAGTGGCTCATGCGCCACCTGAAGGATGCCGAGGCGGCGGCGGTGCTCGACGCCGGCACGCTGAGCATGATCCAGGGCGTGCTGACCATGGGCGAGCGCCAGGTGCGCGACGTCATGGTGCAGCGCTCGCAGATGGTGGTGATGCGCCGTGACGATGACCTGGCGGCGCTGGTGCGGGTGGTGGTCGACAGCGGCCACTCGCGCTACCCGGTGATCGGCGAGGACCGCGACGAGGTGGTCGGCATCCTGTTGGCCAAGGACCTGCTCGGGTATCTCGAACCGGGGCAGGACCTGCCGTTTGCCCTGCGCGACGTGCTGCGCCCGGCCGTGTTCGTGCCCGAGAGCAAGCGCCTCAACGTGCTGTTGCGCGAATTCCGGCAGACACGCAACCACATGGCCGTGGTCGTTGACGAGTACGGCGGCGTGGCGGGGCTGGTGACCATCGAGGACGTGCTCGAGCAGATCGTCGGCGAGATCGAGGACGAATACGATTTCGACGAGGACGAAACCGACATCGAGCCGATCGACGACACCAGCGCGCTGGTGCGCGGCCTGACACCGATCGAAGCCTTCAATGCCCATTTTGGCGTGACGTTCAGCGACGCCGAGTTCGACACCGTGGGCGGCCTGCTGGCGCACCAGTTCGGCCATCTGCCGGAAGTCGGCGCGCGGCTCGAGTACCAGGATTTCGAGTTCGAGGTGACCGCCGCCGACGCCCGGCGTATCGAGCAGGTTCGGGCCGTCCGTGCCGCTCCCTCGCCGGACGCAACCGAAGACGACGGCTGAGCCGATGACAGGACTGCGCGGCCGCGTCGGCGCCGTGCCGGCCCTTGTGGCGGGCAGCATGATGCCGCTGGCCTTCGCGCCATTCAATCTGTGGTTCCTGGCGCCGCTGGCGCTGGCCGTGCCGCTGCGCCTGGCGCTGGCCGCCACGCCACGGCAGGCGGCGCTGTACGGGTACCTGTTCGGGCTCGGCTGGTTCGCCGGCGGCGTGCACTGGATCTACGTCAGCTGCCATCGCTACGGCAACATGGACGCCCCGAGTGCCGCGCTGGCCACTGCCGTGCTGGTGGCGTATCTGGCGCTGTTCCCGGCCCTCGGCCTGCTGCTGGCGCGTCGCCTGGGCCGCAGCCGCGCGGCCTTTCTGCTGGCCGCGCCGGGGACGTTCGGTCTGGCCGAGTGGCTGCGCGGCTGGCTGCTGACCGGGTTTCCCTGGCTGGCGCCGGGCTACAGCCAGATCGACAGCCCCCTCGGCGCCTATGCGCCGCTGGGCGGTGTCGCCGGTGTCGGGCTGGTGCTGTTGGCCGTCGCCGCCGCGCTGGCGTGGCTGTCTACCTGGCCGCGCCGCCGCTGGCCGGCACTCGCCGCCCTGGTGCTGCTGCCGGCCGGCGGTGTGCTGGTCGATCGCCTCGACTGGAGCGAGCCTGCCGGGCCGGCGCTGGAACTCGCGTTGCTGCAGGGCAATGTCGAGCAGCAGATCAAGTGGGACCCGGCGCATTTCGAGCAGACGCTGGCGCGCTACCTCGACCTGACGCGCGCGGCGGACGGCGCCGACGTCATCATCTGGCCGGAAAACGCCATTCCGGCCCTGCCGGGCCAGCTGCCGGCCGGTTACCTCGAAACCGTACGCGCGGCCGCCGCCGGCGCCGCCGTGCTGGTGGGCATCCCCACCGAGGACCCGGACGGCCGCTACTACAACGCCGTCCTGCAGCTCACGCCGCCCGGCGGCGAATACCGCAAGCGCCATCTGGTGCCGTTTGGCGAGTACGTGCCGTTCAAGCGGCAGGTCGGCCCGGTGCTGGACCTGCTGGCGGTGCCGATGTCGGACTTTTCCACCGGTGGTGCCGGCCAGGTGCCGTTGCAGGTGGCCGGCAGCAGCGTGGCGGCCTCGGTGTGCTACGAAATCCTGTTTCCACGGGAAATGCGCGCGGGCGCCGCGGCGCAGTGGCTGGTGAACGTCAGCAACGATGCCTGGTTCGGCGACTCCATCGCTCCGCCACAGCACCTGCAGATCGCCCGCATGCGGGCGCGCGAACTGGCCCGGCCCATTGCCCGCGCCACCAATACCGGCATCACCGCGCTCATCGATGCGCGCGGCCGGGTTGCCACCCAGGTGGCGCCGTTCAGTGTCACCACGCTGCGCGGGCACATCGTGCCGCAGCGCGGTCTCACGCCGTTTGCGCGCTACGGTGAGGCGCCCGTCATCGCGCTGTGCCTGGTGCTGTGTGGGGTTGCCTGGCGCCGGCGGGGCTCCTGAATCGACGCCAGGCGTGCCCGACCGGGGGCGGCGGTTCATTGCCGTGGTGAGCGCTGCGTAGTGCGCGCGTGCGTTTCGGTGCCCCGGCTGTCGGGCCCGGCAGGTGGGGCGAAGCGGTGCGTGTGCGGGTGCCGGGCGCAGGGATGGACGTGCCCGCCGGCTATAATCTGCCGTCTTTTGTCCCCGGATTTGCGTTCCCGATGAATCGACAGTACGACGCCGCCGCCGTCGAGGCCCAGGCTCAGGCCTGGTGGCAGGATCAACAGGTTTTCGCCGCCGCCGACGCGGGACCGGGCGAAAAGTTCTACTGCCTGTCGATGTTTCCGTACCCGTCGGGCGCGCTGCACATGGGCCATGTGCGC
>DQBD01000262.1 GCA_003526065.1 Gammaproteobacteria bacterium
GGAGGAGGCAGTCGCCGCCCCCGAGAGCCCTGAAGGCGATGAGCCCGCAACCCTCACGCCCGACGAACAGGCGCCGCTTGCCGACGATGGCGATGTCGACGAGGCGGCACGTTCCACCAAGGGCCTGGCGCTGATCATGGACACCTTCGCCGCCATGCTCGACGACCGCGGCGGTGACCAGAAGGTCTGGGGCTCGATGGTCAAGCAGACCCTGCGCCGTCGGCGGCCCGGCTTCAACGAACGCTTCTACGGCTTTCGCAGCTTCAATGCCATGCTCGAGGACGCCGCCGCCCGTGGCTGGCTGAGCCTGGAGAAGGACAGCCGCTCCGGCGGCTACATCCTGCACCCGCTCGAAGGCGGTTACGTGCCGGTGCCGACCGAAGACGAGGACGAGGACAGCGGCGAGATCGCCGCCGACTGAGGGCCGCGCACGAATCGGCTCGGCCGTTAACAGGATGTTGAAAAAGGGCTTTCCTGCCTTTTTTCAACGCGGCTCGTCGCGGTACACGCCCGCGACGGCCTCCGAAGATCAAGCACTTGGCGTGCTTGATCTTCGTGCAAGCCATCCCTGCCTTGCTTTAGCAGGCCGTTGAAATGCGTTTCTCAACGGCCTGCTAAAGGCACACGCTGACCGACAGATCCCCCATCAGGTGGGTCAGAAAGCCCGAGTCCGGCGCCCGCACGGCGGCGACATAGTCCTGTGCCGCCGCGTGATCGACGTTGTCGGCCAGCACCAGCGCGCCCTCGCCAAGCCGCGGACGCAGCAACCGCAGCAACGGCAGGTACAGGCTCTTCCAGCCATCCAGCAACAGCAGGTCGACCGGCTCCGTCCGGTCCGCCAGCGTCTGCAGCGCGTCGCCTTCCCGCAGCGTCACGCAGTCCGCAAGCCCGGCCTGCGCCAGGTTGGCGCGCAACGCCCGACACTTGTCCGGATGGGCCTCGGTGGTCACCAGGTGGCCGCCGTTGTCGCGCGCGGCGGCGCCCAGATACAGCGTGCTCACACCGTAGGAGGCCCCGAACTCCACCATCCGGCGCGCCCGTGTGGCCCGCGCCAGCAGATACAGCAGACGCCCCTCATCCGGCGACACGGCCAGATAGAACTCGCCCATGCGCACCAGGCCCTCGTCCTGCGGCAGCTGGCCAGTTGCCTGCTGCTCGCGGCGCGCGGCCCAGCGGGCGGCGTCGTCGGCCGCCGCGGCATGCAACCGCTGCAACACCGTCTGTAGCTGCGGATCGTCCAGCGTGTTCATTGACACCTCACCTCACGCAATAACAGTTCGAACCCCCGGTAGCGGCGCAGTGCCTACACCAGCAACGGCGCCAGCAGCACGTAGACCACCGTGGTGGCCGTCAGCGAGGCGGTGAACAGCTCCGAGTCGAGCGAGAACCGTTCGCTGATGGCGATGCCCACCGCCACCGACGGCGCCACTGCCACCAGCAGGGTGGCAGACGCCAGTTCGCCGTCGAGGCCAAACAGGCGTACCGCCAGCACACCCACCGCAAAGCCGAGGCAGAGCCGGATCAGCAACACCGGCGCCAGCACGTCCAGGCGCGACAGCCCGCGCAGCGTGAACGTACTGCCGACCACGAACAGCAACATCGGCACCGTGGCCTGCCCCAGCACGACGAAGCTCTGCACCACGCCGTCAGGCAGCTTGATGCCACTGAGGTTCACCGCCAGCGCCAGCACCGTGGCCCAGAACGGCGGCATGCGCAGCACCACCAGGGCGCTGCGCCAGCCGACCGCCGCGCCGCCAAACCAGGCTGCCAGCACCACGCCCAGCGACCAGAACACGACCACCGTCGCGAACATGTCGTACAGCAGCGGAACACGCGCCGCCGAAGTGCCGAGCAGCGACTCGACCACCGGCAGCGCCGCCCCCAGGCCATTGCCGAAGCTGGCCGCCAGAATGGCCGCACCGGCCTGCGGCCGGGTCAGGCGGCCGACCCGCAGCATGGCGCCGAACACCAGCAGGCTGCCGCCCAGGCAAACGGCGATCACCAGCCAGCCGGCCAGCGGCACGCGCAGCAGCGTGGTGTCGGGTTGGGCGGTCAGGAACACACCCAGGATCAGTGCCGGCGCCAGCAGGTTGACCACCAGCGCGTTGACCACCTGGCGGATCTGCTGAATCGGCACACCGCCCGGCTGCAGGTGTCGCCACACCAGGCCCGAGGCCAGGATCAGGATCATCGGCAGCAGGCTTTCGTACATCACAACGCCTCGGGCCCGAAACCAGGCCGGCACACCGCGCGCCGGCCCCTGTCAGCGCCGCACGCGCGACGCCGCCGCAACGACGACGACCGCCGCCTATACCGACTCCACCGACACGCCTTCGTAGGGCAGGTTGCGACACACCTGCTCGGCCTTGGCGCGGCTGGAAAACGTCATGGCCATGTCGATCCACGGCACCCAGCACACCGGTTCGGTACTGTTGAGGTACGCCTCGCGGTCCGTGGTGCGCCGCTCGCGCTCGTAGACTTCGCCGCTCTCACGGTCCAGGAACTTGCCTTTGCTGAGGGTTTTCTTGGTCTGTTTGACGATGAGATAGGGCATGGGTCCGGGCACGGCATGACGCTTGAGGCATCTCAGAATATGAGACGAAACGGCAGTTTAGCATCGCGCCGGCCACCGCCTGCCCGACGAGTTTTGCCATAATGCGACACGCTGCCGGGCCATCGACCACGGCGGCCGGTTGCGCGACTGCCGGGCAGGACGGCCCGATGGCAGGCGCCCGGAAAAGGACTTCGGAGGGGAGACCGATGCGCGTGATCCGCACCCTGCTGCCGTGGGCGATGGCAGCAATGATCCTGGCCGGCCCGGCGGCGGCGACACCCGGCAACGTGGATGCGCCGCGCATCATCGCGGCGGACCAGGAGCCCGGCAGCTGGCTGGCCCATGGCCGCACCTACGACGAGCAACGCTTCAGCCCGCTCGACGCCATCGACGCCGACAACGTCGGCCAACTGGGCCTGGCCTGGTACGCCGATCTTGGCACCCGGCGCGGGCTGGAAGCCACTCCCCTGGTGGTCGACGGCGTCATCTACACCACCGGCGACTGGAGCCGGGTGTACGCCATCGACGCCGCCACCGGCGAGCAGATCTGGTCCTACGACCCGAAGGTCCCGCGCGCCTGGGGCGTCAACGCCTGCTGCGACGTGGTCAACCGCGGCGCGGCAGTGTGGAAGGGTCGCGTCTACGTCGGCACCATCGACGGCCGCCTGATCGCCCTCGACGCCGCCACCGGCCAGCTGGCGTGGGAAACGCTGACCATCGACCGCAGCCAGCCGTATTCCATCACCGGCGCGCCGCGCATCGTCAAGGACAAGGTCATCATCGG
>DQBD01000282.1:0-157 GCA_003526065.1 Gammaproteobacteria bacterium
ACGTACGGCAGCGCGCGCTCGACATCCGGCGCGCGCAGGCGGTCGATGTCGGCCGCGCTGCGCAGCGGGCGCTCGAAGCGCGGCCCCTCGCCTTCCACGAAATGCAGGCCCAGGCCGAGCGCGTCGGGCACGGTGAGGATGTCCGAGAACAGGATGG
>DQBD01000282.1:420-563 GCA_003526065.1 Gammaproteobacteria bacterium
GGATGTCCGAGAACAGGATGGCGGCATCCAGATCGAAGCGGGCCAGCGGTTGCAGCGTCACTTCGGTGGCCAGCTCCGGGCTGCGCATCAGCGCCAGAAAGCTGCCGGCGCGGGCACGTGTGGCGCGGTACTCGGGCAGGTAA
>DQBD01000282.1:840-3830 GCA_003526065.1 Gammaproteobacteria bacterium
GGTAGCGGCCGGCCTGGCGCATGATCCACACCGGCGTGCGATCCACCGGCTCGCGGCGCAACGCCCGCAGCAACCGGTCGTTGCGCAGCGGCGGCAGGCTGCCCACCGGCTCAGACGCCCAGATACTGAAGAATGCCCTCGGCGGCCTCACGCCCGTCAAACACGGCCGTCACCACCAGATCCGCGCCGCGCACCATGTCGCCACCGGCAAATACCTTGGGGTTGCTGGTCTGGTGCGACAGCTGCGCCTTGGCCGGCGCATGCACGCGCCCGCCGGTGTCGGTGCTGATGCCGAACCGGTCGAACCAGTCCGGCGGATTGGGCCGGAAGCCGAAGGCGATCACCACCGCATCGGCCGGCACCACCTGCTCGCTGCCGGGAATCGGCTGCGGCTGGCGACGGCCGCGGCCATCGGGCGGACCCAGCTCGGTGGTCACCAGCTTGACGCCGGCAACGCGGCCATCGTCGCCCGCCACGATTTCCAGCGGCTGACGGTTCCACAGGAACTGCACGCCCTCGTCACGCGCGTTGCCGACCTCGGTGTGCGAACCCGGCATGTTGTGCTCGTCGCGCCGGTAGGCGCAGGTCACCTGCGCGGCCCCCTGGCGGATGGCGGTGCGGTTGCAGTCCATGGCGGTATCACCGCCGCCGAGAACCACCACGCGCTTGCCGGCCAGATCGATGTACTCCGACGGGTCACGCTCGACACCCAGCTGGCGGCGGGCATTGGCCACCAGGTACGGCAGCGACGGTGTCACGCCCGGCAGGTCCTCGCCCGGAAAACCGCCCTGCACGAACTTGTAGGTACCCATGCCCAGGAACACGGCGTCGTACTCCTCGAGCAGACGCTCGAAGGCCACGTCGCGGCCGATTTCCACCCCGAGGCGGAACTCGATGCCCATGCCCTCGAAGATGGTCCGCCGGCGCTGCACCACGTGCTTTTCCAGCTTGAAGCCGGGAATGCCGAACGTCAGCAGACCGCCGATTTCCGGGTAACGATCGAACACCACGGCCTGCACACCGGCACGTGCCAGCACGTCGGCACAGGCAAGACCCGCCGGTCCGGCGCCGACCACCGCCACGCGCTTGCCGGTGGGAACCACCTGCGACATGTCGGGCTTCCAGCCGAGCTTGAAGGCTTCCTCGGTGATGTATTTCTCGATGGCGCCGATGGTGACCGCACCCAGGCCGTCGTTCATGGTGCAGGCGCCCTCGCACAGACGGTCCTGCGGGCAGATGCGACCGCAGATCTCCGGCAGCGAGTTGGTCTGGTTGGAAAGGTCGGCCGCCTCCAGGATCTTGCCCGCCTGCACCAGCTTCAGCCAGTCGGGGATGAAGTTGTGCACCGGGCACTGCCACTCGCAGTACGGGTTGCCACAATCCACGCAGCGGGCGGCCTGGCGCGACGCCGTGGCAGCGTCGAACGGATGGTAGATCTCGTCGAAGTGCCGGATGCGCTGCCCGGGCGACTGTTTGTCGAGCTGGCGCGGCACTTCCAGGAACTGCAGCGGATTCTTGCGGGGTTTCGCGGCGGCCATCGGATGTACGGATTTCCTGCTGTGGGGATCGGAGACGTCAGCGCGGCCGGCGCACGGCGTCGAGCAAACCGGCCAGTTCACTGGCCTGGGGCTTGACCAGCCAGAACTTGCCGCGCAGCTCGGGCAGGTTGTCGAGAATCTCCCGACCCCACTCGCTCTGCGTCTCGTCAACGAACTCGCGGATCAGGCTGCGCAGGAACCCGACGCACACCGCGGTGTCCTCGGTGTTGATGCGATGCAGCTCCACCAGCTCCGGGTTGTAACGCTCCGGCAAACGGTTGTCCGGGTCGTACACGAACGCCATGCCGCCGGTCATGCCGGCACCGAAGTTGACGCCGGTCGGCCCCAGCACCACCACCACGCCGCCGGTCATGTACTCGCAGCCATGGTCGCCCGACCCTTCGACCACCGCGATGGCGCCGGAGTTGCGTACCGCGAAACGCTCGCCGGCCTGGCCGGCCGCGAACAGCTTGCCACCGGTGGCGCCGTACAGGCAGGTGTTGCCGATGATGGTGGTGCGCTGCGACTGCAGGCGGCTGGCGCGCGGCAGGCTGATGACGATCTTGCCGCCGGCCATGCCCTTGCCGACGTAATCGTTGGCGTCACCCTCGAGCATCAGATTCAGGCCACCGGCGTTCCACACCCCCAGGCTCTGCCCGGCGTGCCCGCGCAACTTGATGGTGATGGGCGCGTGCGCCATGCCCTGATTGCCCCAACGACGGGCAATCTCGCCCGACAGGCGGGCACCGATGGAACGGTGGGTGTTGCTGATGTCGTAGTTGAAGATGCCGCCCCGGGCGTGCTCGATGGCCTCCAGCGTGTCGGCCACCATCTGCTCGGCCAGCTCGCCCTTGTCGTAGGGCGCGTTGCTGGACACGGTGCAGTACTGCTTGCCCTCCACGGCCAGCCCCTTGCCGCTGAGCAGCGGCTGCAGGTCCAGATGCTGCTGCTTGGCCGTATTGCCGGCCCGCGGCTGCAACAGGTCGGCGCGACCGATCAGCTCTTCCAGGCTGCGCACGCCCAGCGCCGCCAGCCACTCGCGCGTTTCCTGCGCCACGAAACGCAGGTAGTTCTCGACCATCTCCGGCAGCCCGGCGAAATGATCGCGGCGCAGGTCCTCGTTTTGCGTTGCCACGCCGGTGGCGCAGTTATTCAGATGACAGATGCGCAGGTACTTGCAGCCGAGCGCGATCATCGGCGCGGTACCGAAACCGAAGCTCTCGGCGCCCAGCATGGCCGCCTTGACCACGTCGAGGCCGGTCTTGAGACCGCCGTCGGTCTGCACGCGCACCTTCTCGCGCAGGCGGTTCGCCAGCAACGCCTGGTGCGTCTCGGCCAGGCCGATTTCCCACGGGATGCCGGCGTACTTCACCGACGTCAGCGGGCTGGCACCCGTACCGCCGTCGTAACCGGAGATGGTGATCAGGTCGGCATAGGCCTTGGCCACACCGG
>DQBD01000282.1:4083-5396 GCA_003526065.1 Gammaproteobacteria bacterium
GCCACGGTGCCGACACCGGCCTGCGCCACGAGCTTGACCGACACCAGCGCCAGCGGGTTGACCTGCTTCAGGTCGAAGATCAGCTGCGCCAGGTCCTCGATGGAATAGATGTCGTGATGCGGCGGCGGCGAGATCAGCGCGACGCCCGGCATGGTGTAACGCAGACGGGCGATCAGGTCGTTGACCTTGTTGCCGGGCAACTGCCCGCCCTCGCCCGGCTTGGCGCCCTGGGCGATCTTGATCTGCACCACCTCGGCGTTGACCAGGTAGTGCGGCGTCACACCGAAGCGGCCGGATGCGACCTGCTTGATCTTGGACGTGCGTTCGGTGCCGTAACGATCCGGGTCCTCGCCACCTTCACCGGAGTTGCTGCGCCCGCCCAGACGGTTCATGGCAATCGCCAGCGCCTCGTGCGCCTCCGGCGACAGGGCGCCCAGCGACATGCCGGCACAGTCGAACCGGCGGGTGATGGCCTCGATCGACTCCACCTCGTCCAGCGGAATGGCCGGCCCCTGCCTGAGGTCCAGCAGATCGCGCAGCGTCGCCACGGGGCGCTCGTTGACCAGCCGTGAGAAGGCCTTGTAGTCCTCGTAATCGCCACTGCGGGCACAGGTAATCAGGGCCGTGACCACGTCCGGATTGAAGGCGTGGTACTCGCCACCGTGCACGTAGTTGAACAGGCCGCCCTGGGCCAATGGCTTGCGGCGGCTGGCCGCCTGGTCCGCCAGCGTCAGCAGGTCCGCTTCCAGATCCTTGAAGGTCGCCCCCTGCACGCGGCTGACCACCCCCTCGAAGCACAGGCTGATGACTTCCTGGTGCAGGCCGATCGCCTCGAACAGCTGCGCACCGCGGTAGCTGGGCAGGATCGAAATGCCCATCTTGGACATGATCTTGAGCAGGCCCTTGTTGATGCCGGCGGCAAACTTGGCGCAGCCACCCTCGGCCCCGTCCGGCCCGAGCATGTCGGCGATGCTGGCGTAGGCCAGGTAGGGGTAGACGGCGGTCGCGCCCAGGCCCAGCAGGACCGCAAACTGGTGCGGGTCACGCACGGTCGCGGTCTCGATCACCAGGTTGGCGTCCGAACGCAGCTCAAGCCGCGTCAGGTGATGGTGCACCGCACCGGTGGCCATCGGCGCCGGCACCGCCAGGCGCTGCGGGGTGGCGGCGCGGTCGCTCAGGACGATGATCACCTTGCCCTGGCGCACCGCCGCCTCGGCCTCGGCGCAGATGCGCTCGATGGCGCGCTTCAGACCACTGCGCCCGGTCGCCGGGCGCGCATACGACAGGTCGACCACGGCGTGCTGGAAGTCGCC
>DQBD01000282.1:5674-6683 GCA_003526065.1 Gammaproteobacteria bacterium
GCCAGCAGGCGCTGGAAACTGTCGCGGCTGAGCACCGGACTGGCGGTGACCAGACGCCGGGCGTGATCGGGCGTTTCCTCGAACACATTGTGGTTGCGCCCGAAGCTGGTGCTCAGCGACATGACGATGGTTTCGCGCAGCGGATCGATCGGCGGGTTGGTGACCTGCGCGAAGGACTGGCGGAAATAGTCGTACAGCGAACGCGGCTTGTCGGACAGCACCGCCATCGGCACGTCGTCGCCCATGGAGCCGACTGCCTCCTGGCCGTCGAGCGCCAGCACCCGCAGCACCCGCTCGCGCTCCTCGTAGCTGAGACCGAACAGCTTCTGCTGCGTCTTCAGCGGATCGCCGCCCAGCGGCTCGGCGCTGAAACCACCGTTGTCGACGTCATCCAGCCGCTGCACGTAGCGCTGCAACCAGCGCCGATACGGCTGACGGCGCCTCAGGCGTTCGTCGATGTCGGCCGGCAGCAGCAGCTCGCCGGTCTCGGTGTCGGCGGCGATCATCTGCCCCGGCATCAGACGCCCACTGGCGACGACGTCCTCGGGCGCGTAATCGCGTACGCCGATTTCCGACGCCAGGGTGATGATGCGGTCACGCGTGACCACCCAGCGTGCCGGGCGCAGACCGTTGCGATCCATGGTGCAGGCGGCGTAGCGGCCGTCGGTCAGCACGATGCCGGCCGGCCCGTCCCACGGCTCCATGATCATGCCGTGGTACTCGTAGAAGGCCCGCAGGTCGGCATCCATGCCCGGCACGTGCTGCCAGGCCGGCGGAATCATCAGCCGCATGGCACGGAACACATCCATGCCGCCGGACAACAGCACGTCGAGCATGTTGTCCAGGCTCATCGAGTCCGAGCCCCAGGTCGACACCAGCGGCAGGATGTCCTCGACTTCCGGGAACAGCGGGCTGGCGAACTTGTGGCCGCGCGCCATGGCCCAGTACCGGTTGCCCTGGACGGTGTTGATTTCGCCGTTGTGTGCCAGGTAGCGGAACGGCTGCGCCA
>DQBD01000282.1:6973-22730 GCA_003526065.1 Gammaproteobacteria bacterium
GAGGCGAACCGCGGGTCACCCAGGTCCGGGTAGAACTGCGGCAGCCGGTCCGGCATGACCAGCCCCTTGTAGACCATCACATGGCACGACAGGCTGGTGACATAGAACTCGGGATCCTGCGCCTCCAGCCGCTTCTCGGCGCGCCGGCGGGCAAAGTACAGGCGACGGTTGAAATCCTCGTCGGTCAGCGTGTGCGGCGCGGTGACGAACACCTGCTCGATCCGCGGCAGCATGGCCAGCGCCTGTTCGCCGCAGGCCTCGGGATTGACCGGCACCTCGCGCCAGCCGGCCACGCCCAGCCCTTCACAGGCCAGCTCGCTGGCCAGCACGGTCCGGGCTTCCTCAGCCATGGCCGCATCCTGATTCAGGAAGACCGAGCCAACGGCGTAGTTCTCGCCGATGCCAAGACCCGCCTCGGCCGCCACCGCCCGCAGGAAACGGTCGGGCTTGCGGATCAGCAGGCCGCAGCCGTCGCCGGTCTTGCCGTCGGCGGCAATGGCGCCACGGTGCGTCATGCGCGCCAACGACCCGATGGCGGTTGTCACCAGGTCGTGCGACGCCTCGCCGTCCATGTGCGCGATCAGGCCGAAACCGCAGTTGTCGCGTTCGAAACGCGCCCGGTACAGCGTGTTAGAAAGGTCGGGTAGCTGGCTCACTGATGTCACGGGTCTCTGGTAGCGGCAGCAACCGCCAGCGTGCCGTTTCAGGCATCGCGTGACGACTGCGCGGGCGCGGGGTAGGCCGGGGACGAACCGGCGATTTTATCCGTCTGGGGCCTGCCCCACAAATGTGCAAGTCCGATTCGGGCGCACCTTAGCAGGTACCGGGGGCTGTCATGCGACTGCGTACCCGCCCGCTCCACCCGCACCGGCGCGGCGATCCGCCGGCAACCTGCTAGACTGGGCCGCACTTGCAAGACAGCTGCTTGCAAGGGCCATGCCGGCCCGGCGCCGGCCCTGAACGCGAAGCCGGCGGTCCGGCCGGGACCGTCCTTCAAACCGAGCAACGAGGAGCCCCCGATGACGCACGAACTGCCTCCCCTGCCCTATGCCATGGACGCTCTTGCGCCGCACATTTCCAAGGAAACCCTGGAATTTCACTACGGCAAGCACCACAAGACCTACGTCGACAACCTGAACAAACTGATTCCGGGCACCGAGTTCGAGAACCTGTCCCTGGAAGACATCGTGCGCAAGTCCAGCGGCGGCGTGTTCAACAACGCGGCGCAGATCTGGAACCACACGTTCTACTGGAACTGCCTGGCACCGAATGCCGGCGGCAAGCCGACCGGCGCGCTGGCGAGCGCCATCGACCAGGCCTTCGGCTCGTTCGATACCTTCAAGGAAAAATTCAGCCAGACCGCCATCACCACCTTCGGCTCCGGCTGGGGCTGGCTGGTGAAGAACGCCAGCGGCGGCCTCGAGCTGGTCAGCACCAGCAATGCCGGCTGCCCGCTGACCGGCGGCCAGACCCCGCTGCTGACCTGCGACGTGTGGGAACACGCCTACTACATCGACTACCGCAACGCGCGGCCGAAGTACGTCGAGTCGTTCTGGAACCTGGTGAACTGGGATTTCGTGGCCGCCAACTTCGGTTGATCGGTCTGACGGAACCGACAACGGGGCGCTACGGCGCCCCGTTGTGTTTTACGGAGCGGGAATGCACCGATCCGCTCGCACCCGAGGAGCTCCGGCATGTTTCACCTGACTCCCCGTCGCGGTTTTGCGCTCGGCGCCCTGGCGTGCGCCGGGCTGCTGGGTTTCGGCTATTTTCTGCAGTACGCACGCGGCCTCGAACCGTGCCCCCTGTGCGTCCTGCAGCGCCTGGCGTTCTTGGTCACCGGTGTGGCATGCCTGCTGGGCGCGGTCCTTGGACCCGGCCGTCTGGGCACACGCCTGCTGGCCGGACTGGCGCTGCTGGCGGCGACGCTGGGCGCCGGCGTGGCCGGTCGGCAAGTGTGGTTGCAGTCCCTGCCGGCGGATCAGGTCCCGGCCTGCGGCCCCGGGCTGGACTACATGCTGGAGACGTTTCCACTCAGCAAGACGCTCACCATGGTCCTGCGCGGCTCCGGCGAGTGCGCCGAGAATGCCTGGCAGTTCCTGGGCCTTGGCATCGCCGCCTGGGCCTTGGTGTGGTTCGTTCTGCTCGGCGCGTGGGTCGGCCACCTGCTGCTGCGGCCCGGGATGAACCCTGACCGGACATCACCATAAAAAACCAGACAACACCCGTTTCCCGAGGAGAAACCGCGATGAAGATCGACTGTTTCACGCACGTCATGCCGCAACCGTATATCGAGCGTTTCAAGCAGGCGGTGAGCGGCTTCTACCTGGGCGATCTGCCCAGCCTGATCCCGGAAATGGTGGACATCCGGCCACGGCTTGAAATGATGGACCGCCACGGCATCGACCGGCAGGTGCTGACCATCGCCACGCCGCCGATCGAGGAAGTGGTCGAGGATCCCCGCCTGGCCGCCGAACTGGCCACGGTAGCGAACGATGCCATCGCCGAGATGGCCGCCCGGCGGCCGGACCGTTTCCTGGCCGTCGGCACCATTGCCATGAACAACATGGACGCCGCGGTGCGCGAGGCGGAACGGGCCATTACCCAGCTCGGCATGAAGGGCATCCTGATCTACTCCAACTGCCAGGGTCGGGCCATCGACGCGCCCGAGTTCATGCCGTTCTACGCCCTGATGGCGCAGCTCGACCTGCCCATCTGGCTGCATCCCGCACGCACGCCGATGCGCGCGGACTACCTGGACGAGGACCACTCACAGCACGCCATGTGGCAGATCTTCGGCTGGCCGTTCGAGACCAGCATGGCCATGACGCGCCTGATCTTCGCCGGTGTGCTGGATCGCCACCCGGAACTGAAGATCATCACCCACCACGCCGGGGCGATGATCCCTTACTTCGACAAGCGCATCGAGTACGTCTACCCGTTGTTCGACAAGCTCGGACAGCTGGGCGATTCCCTGCAGCGGCTGCACAAGCCGCTGATCGAGTACTACCGCATGTTCTACAACGACACGGCGGTGATGGGCTCGGTCGGCGGCATGCACGCCGCCTACGCCTTTTTCGGCGCCGACAAGCTGCTGTTCGGCACCGACGCGCCGTTCGATACCCACGGCGGCGACCTGTTCACGCGCGAGACGCTGTTCAGCATCGAGGCGCTGCCGATTCCGCCGGCCGAGAAGGCGGCCATCTACGCCGGCAACCTCTCACGCCTGCTGAAGCTTTGACCGTGGGTAGACGGGCCATGCGACCCGTGTCCTACCTGTCCCGGCACGCTGGCGCACGTCACCCCGCCAGCGGAAACCCGAACGCGCGCGCCACGTTCTCGTACACGATCTTGCGCGTCTCGGCCGGCGGGCAGCCGACGAAATCACGCCCCACCTGCTTGCGCGAGAACGGCCACACGCCCTCGGTGTGCGGATAGTCCGAGCCCCACATGATGTTGTCGACGCCGATGATGTCGCGCGTGCGCACACCGGCCCGGTCATCCTCGAAGGTGGCGAAAAAGTTGCGCCGGAAATAGGTACTCGGCGGCTCCTCCAGGCGCGGCTTCATCCAGCCCTTGTGGTCATGCCACCAGTGATCCATCAGGTCCAGCACGGCGGCAATCCAGCCGATGCCACCCTCCACCAGCGACCATTTCATGCCCGGAAAGCGCATTGGCGCGCCGCCCCAGATGACCAGGTTCAGCGGCTCGGCCAGTTGCTGGAACTTGCCACCGCACACCAGCGCACCGCTGGCGCCCGGTCCGCGGATGTGCGCCGGGAAGCTGGTGCCGCCGAGATGAAAGGTCGCCACCACGCCCATCTGCTCCAGCCGCGCCCACAGCGTGTCCCACACCGGCTGGTTGTACGGCTGCGCGGTGTTGGTGGCCGGCAGCATCACCGCCGCCAGATTGAGCGTGTCGATCGCCCGCTCCGCCTCCGCCACGATCTGCTCGATCGGCCCCTTGCACGGCAGCAGTGCCGCGCCCTTGAGGCGCGTCGGATGCGCGGCACAGAACTCCGCCAACCAGTCGTTGTAGGTCCTGCACACGGCCATCTCGTAATCGGCGTCCGGCGTCTCGCACACGAACAGGCCCACGCCGGGATAAATCACCTCGCCGCTGACGCCGTCCAGATCCTGATCTTTCAGGCGCGCATCCGGATCCCAGCCGCCGGGTCGTGTGTCCTCGTAGCGAAAGTCGGTGATCTTGGGGATTTCGACGCCACGGGCCTTGAACTCGATCATGGGCCCCTCGAACGCCAGCGGACGCGGCTTCAGGCCATCCACCAGCATGCAATCGCCGAGCCCGTCGATCGACTCGATGCGCGGCGCACGCGCCCGCCAGCGGGCATCCATGCGCGTCAGCCACAGGTCGCGCGGCTCGACCACGTGCGAATCGGCGGACAGCAAAGGGCCCTGATAGTGGCTTTCGGACATCTGGTTTTCTCCTCGTTACGCTGGTACTCAGTCGATCGGCCTGAAATAGTCCGGCCGCGGGGTCAACCAGGTTTCGCCCCAGAGCCTGCCGCCACCGTCCACGACCATCGTCTCGCCCGTGATGAACTTCCCCGCGGGACTGGCCAGATAGGCACACGCCTGCGCCACGTCGTGCACGTCGCCCAACGCGCGCATGGGGTTGGCGTTGTAGAACTGGTTCAGGCGCTGTGGCGGGTACTGGGAGAACCCGTTGCTCTCGATCGCGCCGGGCGCCACACAGTTGACGCGGATGCGCTGCGGCGCCCACTCCACGGCCAGCGTGCGGGCAAGGTTCATCACCGCGGCGCGCGCCGCACTCGAATGGGCAATGCTCGGCATGCCCCGAAAATTGTCGAGCACGATACTGAGCACGTGGCCGGGGCGGTCGTGCACGCGCCAGGCGCGTGCGGCCGCCTGCGTCACATACCAGGTGCCATTCAGGTTGGTATCGATCACCGCCTGCCAGCCACGCGGGCTGACGTCCAGTGCCGCCTGCGCAAACTGTCCGCCGGCGTTGTTGACGAGCGTGTCCAGCCCGCCGAATCGCTGCCAGGTGTGATCAATGAGTGCCTGCGCCTGCGCCGGATCACGAATGGTCATGACCTGGGCGTCCGCCTCGGCGCCCAGTGAGCGCAGCAGCTCCAACGTCTCCAGCAGCGGCGCCTCACGCCGCCCACAAATCATGACGGCAGCGCCCAGACGGGCGAACAGCACGGCAATCGCCTTGCCAATGCCGCTCCCGCCGCCGGTCACCAGCACCGTGTGACCGGCGAACAGGTCGTCACGAAACACCGTCGGCACGCTGCACAGCGCCTCGTCGGACAGGCCGAAGGACGTGCGCAGTGACAAATCGTCGAACACGGCGACCCTCCTCACCACTGAGCGGGCCATCCGTGGCCAGACCGGGACACGCGGCCCGGCTCAGGCGCCCTCTGTATCGCGCCGGACCCCGCAAGGGAGGTCATATATTAACGGTCGTTTGTTTATTTTTCTGCCAAAAAAAACCGCGCGTGTCAGGCCTGCGCGCTCGGCCGCGCCGAGACCGCCGCGTACCAGCGCGCAAGGTTGGGCCGCGCGTCACCCACGCGGATACGGCTCACACGGCCAAAATCGATACCACACAGGGCCGTGATGTCGGCCACCGAGAATGTCTCGCCCGCAATGTACGGCCGACCGTCCGCCAGCTCCCGGTCCAGCCAGTCCAGCCGTTTCTCGGCATGGTCCCTGGAGACATCACCAAACTCGGCCACCTGAGGGTGCTTGCCCTTGAAAAACGGATGCTGATGACGGAACACACTGGCAATGGGCCAGAAAATCTCGAACTCCATGCGCCGGTTCCACATCTCCACCCGCGCCGCACCCAACCCCGGCTCACCAAACAAGGCGGGCGTCGGATGCAGGTACTCGAGATAGCGGCAGATCGCCATCGAGTCCGACAGACAACTGCCGTCGTCCAGTTCCAGCACCGGCACCTGCGCCAGCGGATTGCGGCGCAAGAATCCCTCGCTGAGGACACCCCCATCGGCGATGCTGACCGGCACGAACTCGATATCGGTGAGCCCCTTCTCGGCCATGAAGACGCGAACCCGGCGCGGGTTCGGCGCGGACCGGTCCTCGTAGAGCCTCATTCCGGCCGCTCCTCGGGCAATACCAGCACGGCGCAGGGCGCATGTTGAACGACCTTGGCCGACACCGACGGTGTAAACACCCGCTCCAGCAGTGACCGCGGCCGTGTCTCGAGCACGATCAGATCCACCCCGTGGGTGCGGGCCAGCGCGACGATGCCATCGGCCCGTTCGTTGACACTGGCCACCGCCTCATGAGGCTGGTCACCGAGTTCTTCCTGAATGATGGCGCCCATCGCGCCTTCCAGGCGGTCGCGGATCTCGTCGATGCTTTCCAGCTTGAAGCCCACCTGTTCCATATGCCCCGGCTCCGTCGAGACATAGGCAAGAATCAAGCGACTGCCCAGTTCGCGGGCCATTTGCCCGGCGACCCGCAACGCCAGCCGCGCCGGGCGATCCGGCGTCATCGGGACCATGAGCGTCTTGGGAGCGAGTAACTTGTGCATCGTCCACATCCTTTTCTTGTGGTTAACGTCGAATCATCCAGCCATTGAATAACCGCCGCTAACGGACAGCACCTGTCCAGTAATATGCCCCGCCACGCGATCGGAGGCCAGAAAAAGCACCGCGTTGGCAATGTCCTGGGGTTTGCCGATCTTCTTCAGCGGCAGGGCCCTGGCGATCTTTTCAAGCTGCTCGTCGGTAAACATGGCGCCCTGGCCGGCCCACATGCTGCGCTCCCCCACGTCCGCCTGCGCCTCCGGAAGCGTCACGCCGGGACACACGACGTTACAGCGCACACCGAACCGCCCATTTTCCTTGGCAATGGTTTTCATGAAGCTGTTGATGGCCGCCTTCACGCCGCCGTATACCGCCTCGCGCGGCTCACCCTGGCGGCTGGCGTCCGAACTGATCGACACAATCGAACCGCCACCGCTGTGCAACATGCTGTCGAGTGCCGTGCGGGTACAGTTGAGAACACCCACGTAGTTGATGCGGATGACCGTGTCCCAGAACTCGGGCGTGGTCTCGGTGAAGTACATCAACTGATCCCAGCCGACGGCATTGACCAACACCTTGACCGCGCCGTGCGCCGATTCGGCAGCGGCAAACAGCCGCCGGACCTGCGCCAGGTCGGTCACGTCCGTGGCCACCGCCTGCGCCAGGCCGCCTGCGGCGCAGGCGGCCTGGGCAACCCGGTCGGCCTGCCCGGCGTCAATGTCGCCGATGGTCACCCGTGCGCCCTCGGCCGCGAAGCCGAGCGCGATGGCCCGACCGATGTTGGACGCCGCGCCGGTGACCACCACCGACATACCCGAATATCCCAGATCCATGCCGCCTCCTCCTCCGACCGTATCGTGCCGCCGGCCGCCGCCGGCAAATGCGTCGTTACCGCATTATCCCTTGCCGTGCCCCTGGCGCTGCGCCCCGTTCCCGGATGACGGCCGAAGCCGTCGGCGCAGTATCGGCAGTTCACGTCGGTACGCCTCGCCATCACCATACGCCACGAACTGCTGATACTGGCGATGCGGCGCCGCCACACGCGCCGCGTGGCGCACCGGGCACCAGTACTGCTCGGTACGACCGGCAATCTCGCGCGCGTACCCCAGCAGGCCGTTGGCATAGGCGCAGTACTCGCAATTGAGTGCCTCGATGACATTCAGATAGGCGAGGCGATGGCGATCGAAGGCGAAATAGCGCCCGCGGTGCACGCGCTCGATACCCCAGGCGCGAAAGCACACCTGCTGGTAAACCGTCAGGGCCAGGTCCAGCACAAACAACGGCACGACCAGGCCGTAGATGACCGGCACCGTCAACAGGTGCGCGGGCCGGGCGCGCAGCACGTACGGCAGCAGGCGCCGGCGCAGCGCCGCCTGGCGGCGCCGCAGCTGCTCCCCGCCATCCGTCAGACGCTGGGCAAACTGCACCCGCAGGCGCTCGGCCTCGACCTCCAACTCCTGTTGCAGCGCCCACAAACGAGCACGCAACTCATCGAAACGGGACATGACCTGGCAACCGACGGCGGATGGACGCCTGTCATTGTCCGCCAGCGGATAAACAAAAGCCCGCCCCGGTGATGTCCCGGGGCGGGCTTTAATCTCGCCGTCGCTGATCCGCCTCAGATGTTGAACACGTCCATCTGCCGCGGGATGACGTCGTTGCAGACAACGATGTACTTCTCGGCGATCTGCCAGGCCTCGCCGGCCGGCACCAGCCGGTAGCGGTAGTGGCCGAAGAACATGTCGGTGCGCTGCTCTTCGTGCTTGTACGTGTTGACCTGGAAGTTGGCGGTGGCGACCAGCGCCTGGGCCGATACCTCACGCAGGCGGATGTTGGTCACGAAGTGCCGCGTGCGCGGCAGGCGCAGCAGCGACGAGGACAGCCCCGACTCGATGCGCCACACCCGCTCGGCCAGGCGCTCGCGGTTGCCGCAGTAGATGAGCGAGATCTCGCCCTTCGGGTTGTCGATCAGGACATCGTCGTCTTCCCAGGACGGCGCCCAGTAGACGGCGTCCTCCCGGTACAGCGCCAGCCAGTCGTGCCAGCGACGCTCGTCCAGGCAGGCCGCCTCTTCCAGTAGCAGCTCGGTGACCGCGTCCTTGAGCAGGAGATCAGGCTGCATGGCGCTTGGCCTCCTCGCGACGCAGCCCTTCGGTCATCAGTTTCAGCCAGTGCCGATACTCACCGTGGTACAGCGTCTCGTCGGCGAAACGACTGGCGCTGACCTGCGGGTTGAAGCCCAGTTCGCGCGCCTGTTCGTCGGCACCGACGTGACGCCGCTTCATGCCGCGGTCGAAGTCCTGCCACTCGGCGTTGCGGCCGTGGTAGCCGGACTGGCAGGCATCGAACTCGGTCAGGTCGTCCGGCGTGGCGATGCCGCTGGCGCCGTAGAAGTCTTCGTACTGGCGCACCCGGCGCTCGCGCGCTTCCTCGCTCTCGCCCTTCGGCGCCACGCAGTAGGCATGCACTTCGGTCTGATCGGGGGCAATCGGCCGCCACGAGCGCAGCTGGGTGGAGATGCCGTCGAACAGGATCACGTTCGGGTAGATCAGCACCTGGCGCAGGCGCCCGGCCATCCACTTGGCCTGCAGCGGGCCCACCCGCGCTTCCAGCGCGTCGTACTGCATGCCCAGCGCGCGGTCGCGGAAGTTCGGCACGTCGGTCCAGATCATGACGTGCCCGTTGCCGAGGTCGTAGTTGCCGTTCAGGGCGTTGCGGGTGTCGATCTTGATGGCCTTGACGTTGTCGGTGCCGCCGGCCGCCGCCGCCTGCTTGGCGCGCTCCTGCGCCAGGCGGAAGTACGACGCGTGCACGATGTCGACGTGGTAGCCGTCGACGCCGTTCTCGGCCTGCATCTTCCAGTTGCCGCGGTGGGTGTACACCGAGTGCCCGCGCAGCACCTCCAGCCCGTCGGCGGACTGGTTGGCGAACAGCTCCAGGAACGGCGCCGCCGCCGCCAGGTGCGTTTTCAGGTCCGGCACGTCCGGGTTCAGGCTGGCGAAGATGAAGCCGTGGTAGCTGGCCACGTGCGGCACCGGCGTGAGACCGAAATTGGCCTTGTCCCAGTGGTCGGGGTAGGCACCGTCGGCCTCGTCCTTGACGTCCAGCAGCGCGCCCTGGTTGTTGTAGACCCAGCCGTGATACGGACAGGCCCACAGCTTGGCGTTGCCGCGCGCCTTGCGGCACACCAGGGCACCGCGGTGCGAGCAGGCGTTGATGAAGCCGCGCAGCTCGCCGTCGGCGCCGCGGCTGATGATCACCGGCTGACGGCCGATGACGGTGGTCAGGTAGTCGTTCGGCTTCGGGATCTGGCTGTCGTGGCCAATGTAGATCCAGGTCGCTTCCCAGACGTGCTTGAGCTCCAGCTCGAACAGCTCCGGGTCCGTGTACAGCGAACGATGAACCTTGAAGGTTTCGCCCGGCTTGTCGACGATGCGCCAGGTGATGTCCTCGATGCGCATGGGGGCCTCCGTGGGGTCAGGGAAAATCTGGCACCACCGGACAGCAACCGGAAATGGCTGTGCCCAATGGTGCTGGGTGTCCAACCGCCACGGTCGGACACACCGCCAACATCAACGATACTTGCGCGCGCACAGTTCGGCCCAGGCCTTGCCGTTGGCCACTGACCGTGAATGCCAATCTTCCGGGATGTCCTGGTACGGCGCACGGGCCGGCCCGGCCTTGATGTAGCCGGCCGCGTTGCAGCGGGTTTTTTCCACCTGCACGTTGTAGCTGTCGAAACCCTTGAAGCTCGGGAAGGCGCTGGGCAGGGCATGCAGGTCGTGCATGATCTCGTCCATGCGCGCCCGGTCGCCGGCGTCCAGCGCGCGCTGCAGAGCAACGATCGGCTCTGGCCCCAGCGCACAGCTGGTCGACCACATGGCTTTCAGGCGATCGCCGACCAGGTCGTACGCCGTCGGCACGGCAAAGTCGATCGGCATGAACTGCACGTGCGGTGCGGCGTCCATGCTGGCCGGCAGGTCGATCAACTGGTTTTTCGGGTCCAGCAGGTTCCCGACGTACTTGCAGGTGACCACGGTCGGGCACTGCTTGCCGACGCCCTGCCAGAACTCGACCGGGAAGGTCGACTTGAAGAACAGCGGGTTGGCATACACCATCAAACCCATGTCCGGCACTGCCTCGCCCAGGTCGGCGTAGAACTTGACCGAGTTGGTGATGGTGGGCGTCTGCCACAACGGCAGGCCGACGAACCCCCCGGAAGCGCCCAAGTCCTTGAACAGGCGCATCTGACGCACGGTTTCCTTGGTGCCGAGCGTGGTGATGCCGGCGAACACCGGCACCCGGCCGCGCGCCACCTCGACGATGGTGCGCGTGAAGGCGAGCTTCTCCTCCAGCGTCAGCGCGGCGCATTCACCGGTCGTGCCGTTGGCGGCGATCGAGCCGATGCCGGCGGCGATCAACTGCTCGGTCATGCGCGCCGTCTCGTCGAGATCGACCGAATCCTCGTACTGCCAGCCGCCCTGCCCTTCCTTGCACGGCGTCGGAATCATTGCGGAAACGCCGCGGATGTCGTCTTTGGTGAGCATGAATTCAGCCTCCTGGCAGTAATAAACCGCTAATGGTAGCCGCAGTCGCGGCGTCTAGTCGTAGCTCAGGTCAACGGCCTCGCCCCAGAAAACCCGATAGACATAAACGGTATAGGCAACGATTGCCGGCAGCGTGATGGCCACTCCCACCAGGATGAACAGCAGCGATTTCGGCGCCGCCGCTGCCTCCCAGGCCGTGACCCGGTCCACCACCAGGTAGGGATAGAGGCTGTAGGCAAGACCGATGGCCGCCAGGACAAACAGCCCCACGGCGCAGGCAAACGGCTCCCAGGGTCGCGGCAGGTCGACCTCGCACAAGCGTTTCAGGCGCCGGTCGGCCACCAGCAGCAGCACGGCGGTCGCCAGCGGCACCTGAAGCAACAGGATGAATTCCGGCATGGAGAACCACTTCTGCAGGATGCTCCGGCTGACCAGGGGCGTGGCCAGCGACACCGCCGCCAGCCCCAGCGCGGTGCCCCACAGCGCCCGCCGTGCCCAGCGGGCCGCCCGCCGCTTGAGGGCGGGCCCGGTTTTCATCAACAGCCAGCTGGCTCCCAGCAGCGTATAGCCGGCCATCAGGCACACGCCGATCAGCGCCGCGAACAGCGTCGGCCACAGGCCACCGGCGAAGCCCAGCACATACTTGCCGAGCATGAACCCCTGCGAGAACGCGGCCAGCGCCGAACCGGCCACGAAGGCGCGATTCCACAACGCCTTGTGGTCGGCATGCGCCTTGACCCGGAAATCGAAGGCCACGCCGCGCAGGATGAGGCCAACCAGCATCAAGGCCACCGGCAAGTAGAGCGCGGTCAGCACCACCCCGTGCGCATGAGGAAAGGCAATGAGCAGGATGCCGGCGCCGAGCACCAGCCAGGTCTCGTTGGCATCCCAGAACGGACCGATGGAGGCGATCATGCGGTCCTTGTCGGCATCATCCACCAGCGGCAGCAGCAGACCGACGCCCAGATCAAAGCCATCGAGCACCACGTAGGCCAGCATGGCGACGCCCATCAGCCCCATGAAAATCAGCGGTAGCGCGTAGTCCATCACGACACCCTTTGCGGCAATGCCGACGCGTTGGCGGCGGCCTTGCGCGCCATGTAGAACAGTACCCACACGTAGGCCACTATCAGCACGGCATAGAGCACCAGATACAGGCCGAGACTCACGCCGATCAGCGATGCCGGCACCTCGGATGCCACCTCGGCGGTCCTGAGCACGCCGTAGACGACCCACGGCTGACGGCCGATCTCCGTCACGTACCACCCCGCCAGCACCGCCACCCAGCCGGAGAACGTCATGGCCACCAACGTGCGCTGCACGAACGGCGAGGGCTCGCCGCGCCGGCGCATCTGCCAGGCGGCGAGCCAGCTGACGGCCAGCATCAGCATCCCGACACCGACCATCACCCGGAACGCCCAGAACACCGGCGCCACGGGCGGGTGTTCCGGGAAACTGTTCAGACCGCGCAGCGCGCCGTCGCGGCTGTGGGTGAGAATCAGGCTGGCGCCATCGGGCACCGTCACCTCGAAGCGATTGCTGCGCGTGCGCTCATCCGGCCAGGCCAGCAGGCGCAGGTCGGCGCCACGCTCGTCATCCCAGATTGCCTCCATGGCGGCCACCTTGGCCGGCTGATGCTCGAGCGTGTTCAGGCCGTGCAGATCCCCGACGGCGATCTGGACGGGAATCAACACCGCCGCCAGCCACACCGCCGTCCGCTGACTCACCGCCAACTCGGCGCTGCGCTCGCCGCGCAGATGACGATAGGCGCACAGGCCGGCCACCAGAAACGCCACGGTCAGTCCCGAGGCCAGCATCATGTGCGCCAGGCGGTAGGGAAACGACGGATTGAAGATCACCGCCCACCAACTGGCGGCGTGGGCCTGTCCGTCCACCATCACGTGGCCGGCCGGCGTCTGCATCCAGGAATTCAGCGCCAGGATCCAGAACGCCGACAGGCTGGTGCCGACCGCCACCAGCGCGGTCGCCGTCAGATGCATGCGTTCGGACACCCGGCGCTGGCCAAACAGCATCACGCCAAGAAACGTGGCTTCCAGGAAAAACGCCGTCAGCACCTCGTAACCGAGCAGCGGCCCGGCAATGTTGCCCACGCGCTGCATGAAGCCCGGCCAGTTGGTCCCGAACTGAAAGCTCATGGTCACGCCGCTGACCACACCCAGCGCAAACGACAGCGCAAACACCTTGACCCAGGTGCGGTAGGCCGCCAGCCACGGCGCGCCGTTGGCGCCGCGTCCGCGCAGCCTGAAGTAGAGCAGCAGCCACGCCAGCGCCATGGTGATGGCCGGGAACAGGATGTGGAAGCTGATGTTGGCAGCGAACTGGACCCGCGCCAGCAGCAGCGGGTCGGTCAATGCATTCATGCCGACGCCTCCCGGTCGTCCGACTCGCGACCGCCCGGCAGCAGATGCAGCACCCCCTTCACCTTGGTGCCCAGCGCCATCAGGCGCAGCAACGTCTGCGGCGACAGCCGCTGCACCTGCCCGAACCACTCGGTCAGCGTTTCCATCAGGGTGTACATCTCGCGCATCCGTAACTGGGCGTGACGCTCATCCTGCGACTGCGGCTGCGCCAGCAATGCCTCGCGCAACATCGACAGGGTCGGTTCGACCTCCCGCCGCTGGCGCTCTTCAGCCAGGGTCTTGAAAATCTGCCAGACATCCTCCGGGGTGCTGAAGTAGTCGCGACGATCACCGGCCAGCCGCTGACTTCGCAACAGGCGCCACCCCTGCAACTCCTTGAGGCTCATGCTGACGTTCGAACGCGAAATGGCCAGTTGCTCGGCAATGTCGTCGGCGTTGAGCGGACGCGGTGACACGAACAACAGGGCGTAGATCTGGCCCACGGTCCGATTGATGCCCCAGCGGCTGCCCATCTCGCCGAAATGCATCACGAAATCGCGCACCAACGGAGTCATGTCAGTCATTTTGGAAATTTCAGTAATTTGTGAAAATTTGACGCACATTAAACACCGTTCACCCCTCCGCTACCAGTGGCAATGCATACCGGCAACGGCGTCGGACAACGCCCTTGCCGGCAAGCACCACGCCGTCAGGCGCCGCCGTCCAGCCAGACTTTGCACGCCAGCGAGCCGGCGATCATCGCCGCCACGAACACCCAGGGCTCCCACGTCCCGACTGTCAGCGCGACCAGGGCCGGCCCGGGGCAGTAGCCTGCCACGCCCCAGCCGATACCAAACAGTCCGGCCCCGACCACCAACCGGGCATCCAGCTGCCGCTTGACCGGCAGGTGAAAGCGGGCATCCAGGCGTGGGCGCGCACGACGCAACACCAGAGGAAACAGGACAACGGTCACGCCAGCCCCGCCGCCCATCACCAGAATCAGGCTCGGATCCCAGGCACCCCACAGGTCGAGGAATGCCAGGACCTTGTCCGGATTGATCATCTGCGACAGCGCCAGACCGACACCAAACAGCACGCCGCAAAACCCGGCAGCCAGTACCCGACTCACGGTTGCACCCCCAGCACGTGCCGCATCACGTACACGGTCAGGATGCCGCAGCCGACGAACGTGGCCGTCGCCACCAGCGAACGCAGCGAGCGCCGCCCCAGGCCACATACCCCATGACCGCTGGTACACCCACTCCCCATGCGCGTACCAAAACCCACCAGAAAACCCGCCACGACCAGCAGCGATGGCGAAAAATCCTGCCGCGGCGCGAATGCGTGCGGCGTGAACCACCAGAACGCCCCACCACCGAGCAGCATGCCGACCAAAAACGCCACACGCCAGGCGGTGTCACCGGGCGTGCGCGCCACGGCGCCATTCAGAATGCCGCTGATACCGGCGATGCGGCCGTTCAGATACAGCAGCAGCGCCGCCGCGGCACCGATGAAAAGGCCACCGCCAAGCGCCGTGTAAGGCGTGAATTCAGTCATGTCCGCCTCACAACATGTCGAGCGGAAGCTTCAGATAGGACACGCCGTTGTCCTCCGGCACAGGCAACTCGCCGGCGCGGATGTTCACCTGAATGGACGGCAGGATCAGTTTCGGCATCGCCAAGCCGGCATCGCGTGTGGTGCGCATGTCGACAAAGGCATCGAGGTCCACCTCGTCGCGGAGGTGAACGTTGCCGCTGCGCTGTGCGGCCACCGTGGTCTCACACCGCGCCTCACGCCCGGCCGGCGGATAGTCATGACACACGAACATGCGCGTCGCATCCCCAAGCGCATACAGCTTGCGTACGGACTCGTACAAGGTGGCCGCATCGCCGCCGGGGAAGTCGCACCGCGCGCTCCCGACATCGGGCTGGAACAACGTGTCGCCAACGAACACCGCATCACCGATCAGGTAACTGACGCTGTCGCCGGTATGGCCCGGCGTGGCCAGCACGCGAATGGTGAGATCACCCAAGGCCAGCGTGTCGCCGTCCGCTACCAGCCGATCGAACTGGGAACCGTCGACAGGGAACCCCTGCCCAAGGTGGAACACACGGGCAAACGTCTCCTGCACCTTGCAGATGCCGGCGCCGATAACCACCGCTGCGCCGAGCTGATTCTTCAGATAGTGCGCGGCGGTCAGGTGATCGGCATGCGCGTGCGTTTCCAGGATCCAGGCCACATCGAGCGAGCGCTCCTGCACCGCCTGCAACAGGCGGTCGGCGCCAGCGCGTCCGGTGCGCCCGGCAGCG
>DQBD01000282.1:23018-23738 GCA_003526065.1 Gammaproteobacteria bacterium
TTTCCTGAGCGTAGTCAATGGATGGCCTCCAATGAGTAACAGGTCACAGCACCCCTGCATTAGCGCCCCCTAATATCGGGAACCATCAATACAGAGCATTTATTTGTAAGCCAATGCCGCAATGTAACGAAGACCTGAACACTGTTCGCAGCGAGGTGACCATCGCCAGTTCGGTGCTCAAGGCGATGGGGAACGAATACCGACTGCTCGCGCTGCTGGCAATCGCACAAAAGCCAATGGCGGTGTGCGAGTTGAACGTGCAATTGCCACTGGCACAATCCGCCCTGTCACAGCACCTGGCACGCCTGCGCTCCGCCGGGCTGGTCAAGACCCAACGCGACGGCCCGAAGATACGCTACTCCCTGGCCGACCAGCGCACCAGGCACTTGCTGGCCGCTGTCATCACGGAATACGCCCCCTCGCTGGCCGCCCTGCTGGCGCCCGAGGATCTGCCCGAGGCCCCTCCTGCCACGGCCTCGGACCAGGCAGCCGCGCAGGAATTTGAAGTCTTTCTTCCATTGCCGCGGGACTCACACGAACCGAACTGAAGCCCCCCCCGCCCCTCGCGCATACCCGGCGCGAACGCACGATGACCGGCCGCGGGGCGCTACACGCTTGCTCATCACCGCCGAACCCCGCTGGCCATCAACCCGGGAAAAACCCGTGAATGAGCGTCCAAAAAACCCTTAAACTACCGCGAGGGGCGTGGGTTTCGCCGTG
>DQBD01000045.1:0-149 GCA_003526065.1 Gammaproteobacteria bacterium
CGCTCGCCGAAACGCTCCACCCGACGCCGGTTGACGTCATCGACGCTCGGCAGCGTCATCTCCTCGATGCGCTGGCGGGTGGCCCGCTCGATGGCCTGCAGCATGCGCTGCTCGCGCGGCATGACGAACAGGATCGCCTCGCCGCTGCG
>DQBD01000045.1:438-3085 GCA_003526065.1 Gammaproteobacteria bacterium
GCGGCCGATGCGGTGCACGTAGGCCTCGGTGTCGTACGGGATGTCGTAATTGATGACATGGCTGATGCGATCGACGTCCAGGCCACGGGCCGCCACGTCGGTGGCCACCACCAGGTCGAGCTGGCCGGACTTCAGTCGAT
This sequence comes from Gammaproteobacteria bacterium, assembly GCA_003526065.1. The sequence continues at coordinate 579 of DQBD01000045.1, forward strand.
TGACCGTGTACTCGCGCTGCGCCTGGGCGATGTCGCCGGACAGTGGCGCCGCCGTGTGGCCCTGGGCCACCAGGTGGTCGGCCAGTTCCTGCGTTTCCAGCTTGGTGCGCACGAAGATCAGCACGCCCTCGTGCGGCGTGGTCTCCAGAATGCGCGTCAGCGCCGCCCGCTTGGGCACGCCGGACACGCGCCAGTAGCGCTGACGGATGGTTTCGGCGGTGGTGGTGCGTACCTTGATCGACACTTCCTGCGCGTCGCGCAGGTGCTGCTGGGCGATGCGCTTGATCGGCGCCGGCAGGGTGGCCGAGAACAGGGCCAGCTGCCGCTGCTCGGGTGTCTCGGACAGGATCCACTCGACGTCGTCGATGAACCCCATGCGCAGCATCTCGTCGGCCTCGTCGAGCACCAGTGCCGACAGGCCCGACAGGTCCAGCGTGCCGCGCCGCATGTGGTCCATCACCCGCCCGGGCGTGCCCACCACCACCTGCGCGCCGCGCCGCAGGCCGATCAGCTGCTCGCGGTAGCCCTGGCCACCGTACAGCGCCAGCACCGACAGCTGCGGCAGCTGCGCGCCGTAGCGTTCGAAGGCCTGGGCCACCTGAATGGCCAGTTCGCGGGTCGGCGCCAGCACCAGCACCTGGGTATGACGGGCCGACGGGTCCAGGCGCGCCAGCAGCGGCAACGCGAAGGCGGCGGTCTTGCCGGTGCCGGTCTGCGCCTGACCGAGCACGTTACTGCCGGCCAGAAGGTGCGGAATGATGCGTGCCTGGATCGGCGACGGCGTCTCGTAACCGAGGTCGCTCACCGCCTGCACGATGGGTGCCGGCAGGTCGAGCTCGGCAAAGGTCGGCACGGCGGCCGGATCGGTGGTCATGATGTGATACCAGTCAATAGAAAAACAAAGGCCGCGGCGCGCCAGTATGCGTCCGCCGGCCGGGGTCGGTGGGAAAAATCGTCCGCCTGGGGATCACCGGGCGACGGTCCCAGGCGGACCGCCACCGGGCCTCGGCGTCAATGCTCGCGCGTCGCCAGAAACCGCAGATCCGGCCAGCGCTCCTCGGTCAGGCCGAGATTGACGCGGGTCGGCGCCAGGTAAACCAGCTCGCCGTTGCCGTCCAGGGCCAGGTTGGCCTCGGCGCGGCGCTGGAACTCGTCGAGCTTCTTGGGGTCATCGCCGTGCACCCAGCGGCAGGTGACGACATTGACCGGCTCGAAACTGGCCTCGACGCCGTACTCGTACTTCAGGCGGTACGCCGCCACCTCGAACTGCAGTACCCCCACCGCGCCCAGGATGAGGTCGTTGTTGCCGAGCGGACGAAACAGCTGGGTCGCGCCCTCCTCCGACAACTGCTCCAGCCCCTTCAGCAGCGCCTTGCTGCGCAGCGGGTCGCGCAACTGGGCCCGGCGAAACAGTTCCGGCGCGAAGTCCGGAATGCCCGTGTAGCGCAGGCTCTCGCCCTGGGTGAAGGTATCGCCGATGCGCACCGTGCCGTGGTTGTGGATGCCGATGATGTCACCGGCCACGGCGCGCTCGGCACCCTCGCGCTCGCCGGCCATGAACACGGTCGCGTTGGCCAGTTGCTGATCGCGTCCCAGGCGCACGTGACGGGCGCGAATGCCGCGCTCGTACACGCCGGAACAGACGCGGAAGAACGCCACCCGATCGCGGTGCGCCGGGTCCATGTTCGCCTGGATCTTGAACACGAAACCGCTGAAGGCCGGCTCGTCCGGTGCCACCGTGCGCTCCTGCGCCGCCCGCTCGGCCGGCGGCGGCGCGTAGGCCACCACCGCGTCCAGCAGCTCCTGCACCCCGAAATTGTGGATGGCGGAACCGAAGAACACCGGTGTCTGCTGCCCGGCCCGGTAAAGCTCCAGATCGAACGGCGCGCAGGCGCCCTGCACCAGTTCGATCTCCTCGCGCAGCGCGGCCAGGTCGGACGCGTCGACGTGTTCGAGCAGGCGCGGATCGTCCAGACCGTCCAGCAGGGCGCCGGCGTCGGCACGCTCGCCATGACGGGCACCGAACAGGCGCACCTTGCCCGAAACCAGGTCGACGATGCCCTTCAGGCGCTGGCCCATGCCGATCGGCCAGCTCACCGGCGCGCAGGCGATGCCGAGCACCGACTCGATCTCGTCCAGCAGCTCGACCGGTTCGCGGCCCTCGCGGTCCAGCTTGTTGACGAAGGTGATGATCGGCGTGTCGCGCAGGCGGCACACCTCCATCAGCTTGATGGTGCGCTCCTCCACGCCACGGGCGGCGTCGATCACCATCAGGCACGAGTCGACCGCCGTCAGCGTTCGGTAGGTGTCTTCCGAGAAGTCGGCGTGGCCGGGGGTGTCCAGCAGGTTCATCACACAGTCCCGATACGGGAACTGCATCACCGACGAGGTGACCGAGATGCCGCGCTCCTTCTCGAGCGCCATCCAGTCCGACGTGGCGTGGCGCGCTGCCTTGCGCGCCTTGACGGTGCCGGCCATCTGGATGGCGCCGCCGAACAGCAGCAGCT
>DQBD01000045.1:3312-3661 GCA_003526065.1 Gammaproteobacteria bacterium
TCAGCGTGGTCTTGCCGGCGTCAGGGTGCGAAATGATGGCGAACGTGCGCCGGCGGGCAACTTCGGGAGCGAGTGCGGTCATTCAGGAGTCGGGAAGCCGTCAGCCAACGCTGCGGCAAAATCGGGTGCGCGTGGCATTCAGATGGGAACGGGACGGCGCTCAGGCAATGTCGCGTGCCAACTGCAGGGCATCCTCGCGCACGTCGCCGGGTAAAGCCGGATAGTAGGATTTTCGCACGCCGATGCGTCGAAACCCAAGCGATTTGTACAACGCCCGCGCCACGGCGTTGGACGGGCGCACCTCCAGGTACACCGTGTGGGCCTTGAAACGGTCCGCCAGATCCAGCAT
>DQBD01000044.1:0-2118 GCA_003526065.1 Gammaproteobacteria bacterium
CGCCTACGTGCGCGATTACCGCGCGCCAGGGCCGGCATGGCCTCGCGCCCCTGGTCCAGCAGGCGCCGGTAGTCGCCCCGCTGGCGGGCCGGCAGCGCCTGCTCGCGGGCATCGGCCAGCTGTGACCAGTCCAGCACCTCGCTTTCCTTGAACAGGGCCCGCGGCAGCGTGCCGTCGCGCATCATGGTGTAACCCAGGTCGAAGGCCTTCAGGTTGTCGGCGACATTGACCTCGGCTTCCTCGATGGCGCGGTGAAACGGCTCGGCGGGCAGGTCGAACACCTTGCTGGCCGCCACCGCGCCCAGCAGGATGGCGTTGCTGGACAGCAGCGACAGCCCGGCCTGGGCCACCAGCTCCTGGGCATGGAACAGGTAGCTGTCGCCGGACAGTGTCTCGGCCGCCTTGCGGATCACGCCGGAAGGGTAGATGCCGCCTTCGGCGGGGGTCTTCTCCAGCGTGCCGTAGTAGCGGTAGGTGTTGGCGATGATGGTGCAGTCCTGGTGCGCGAATCCGCCCTGCAGCAGGCGACCGAGCTCCAGGAACTCCTGCGCCAGCAGCAGGTCGACGTCGCCGGGCGCCGCGTACGAGGACAGGATGGGCGGTTTGTCGCCAAAAGGCCGGGCTTCGGCGTAGTAGATGACCGACCCGGCGCGTTGCGAAAGGCCCAGCAGGCCGATGCTCTGCGCCTGCCAGCCGGCGTTCAGCAGGCCCTTGATCAACCAGTCGCTCAGGACGCCACCGCCCTGGCCGCCGACGGTACCGATGAGGATGCGCGTGGCGCGATCGTGCCGAGGCATTGAATAACTCCGGAATCAGGCGGCGCGCAGCGCCGGCAGCAGGCGTTGGCTGAGCTTCTGCATGAAGCGTTCGAAGCGGCCGGCGTTGCGCACCACGGTCACCTTGTGGAACGACGGGCACAGCTGCGCGGCATGGGCGATTTCTCCGCACACGCCGCAGCCGACGCAGGTGGTGTCGATGGCCGCCACCGGCGCGGTCTTCAGGGTGTTGGGCGACTCTTCCAGCGTCAGCGACGGGCAGCCGTTGACGCGCATGCACGAGTGATCGCCGACGCACACTTCCTCGTCCACGCCCAGGCGCTCGACCTCGACCCGCTTGCCCTCGACGATGGCCTTGGCACGCATGGGCTTCACCGTGCGCTGGCGCTGCAGCTGGCACTCGGCCTCCGAGATCAGCACGCGCAGCTGCGGTGCGGGATCGGCCTGGATCTTCTTGAGCTTCTTCTGGAAGTCGCGAAAGTTGTACGGATTGGCCTTCTCGACGCGCTTGACGCCGAGCCCGCGGAAGGTGCGCTCGATGTTGAAGTCGCCGCCGCTTTGCTCGCCGGTCAGCTGCGGGCCGGAGTTGGGATTCTCGTGGGCGCCGGTCATGGCGGTCCACTTGTTGTCGAGCACCAGATAGGTCGCGTCCTGCTTGTTGTACAGGCCGTTCACCACGCAGGTGTTCAGGGCCGAGTGCCACAGCGTGCCGTCACCCACCACCGACACGTTCTTCTGATCGGACATGGCCGACAGCGCGGTGGCGGCCGCCAGCCCCCCACCCATGCCAATGTTGGAGTCGGCCATGTGGAACGGGGCCAGGCCCGCCATGCCGTAGCAGCCGACGTCGGTGGCATGCCAGTCCTTCTGGCCGGTCAGCATCTCGTTGATCTTCATCATGCTGAACACCGGGCGTTCCGGGCAGCCGGTGCAGAAGGTCGGGGGCCGTGGCGTGACCGGCTTGGGAAACAGCGAGGCGGCCAGCTTCTGGCGCTCCAGGAAGGCGTCGGCGGTGGCGGTGAGGCTTTCCGCCCGCTCCGGCAGCAGCGGGGCCAGGAACTGCGCCAGTGCCGGCAGCACCCGCCCGGGCACCAGTTCGCCCACGCCGGGGACCAGGTCGTGGCCGCGGAACGGGGTGGTGATGCCGCGCTGGTGCAGCATGGCGCGAATCTGCTGTTCCATGAGGTCCGGCTGACCTTCCTCGACCAGCAGCACCTCGCGCTTGCCCTGGATGAAATCGACGATCTGGTCGTCGCACAGCGGGTAGACCACGTTCAGCTGCAGCACGCTGATGGCGGGATCGGTCACGCCGTCCTCGTCCGCCAGGCCGAGGTTGGCCAAC
>DQBD01000044.1:2425-7064 GCA_003526065.1 Gammaproteobacteria bacterium
GTTCATTCAGGCCATGCTCGAGGATGTACTCGCGCGCCTTGGGCAGGCGGTCGCGGTAACGCTCGATCTCCTGCCGCTGGGTGTTCGGCGGCAGGGGATAGCGGCTCGGGTCCTTGATGCCTTCCTTGAGCTTGTTGATGACGTTGTACTGGCCCATGCGGTTGTCGGTCACGTCGACGCGGGCGTTGGCGTGCGACAGTTGCGGACGCAGCAGCAACGCCACCACACAGCTCGACGCCTCGGACAGCTCGAAGCTCTCGCGTGTCAGGCGCAGCAGCAGCTGCTGGTCGGCGCGCGGGTCGACCACGGGAATGCCGGATTTCATGGCCCAGGGCAGGGTGCGCTGCGCCACCGTGGTGCTGGACACGCCGTAGTCCTCGCCGACCACCAGCACGCAGCCGCCCATGGGGCCGATCTGCGAGACGTGATCCACCACGTCGGTGGACACGCCGTTGCCGAGCACCTTCCAGGTCACCGCGCCGCGCACCGGCGCGAACACGGACGCCGTGCACATGGCGGCGGCGGACATCTCGTTGGCCGACGATTCCACGAACACGCCGTATTTCTTGAGTACCGGCTCGTAGGCGTCGGCGGCGGCGTCGATCAGGTTGGCAGTGGGTGAGCCGGGATAGCCACCGAAGTAGCTGATGCCGGCTTCCAGCAGGCCTTTGAGCACCACCAGTGCGCCGTCGCCGTACAGGGTCTGCCCGGCGCCGTGCTCGAGCTGGGCGATGTCGGAGTGGGTGAAGGCGTGACTCATGAGCAGCTTCCGCAGCGTTGGGGGAGGGGGATCAGTCCGGGCGCCGGCGCAGCATGCGCGTGGCCAGATATTCCAGCACCGGTTGTCCGGACTGGGTGCGCACGGTGTTGCGGGTGGTGACCAGACCGCGGTCGGGCTTGGACGTGGCCCGCTTGCTGTCGAGCGTGACCTCGACCTGCAGCGTGTCGCCCAGGTACACCGGTCCCTGCATCGTGAGCTCCGCGCCCAGGAAGGCGATGGCGGCCGTGTGCAGGTGGCCGGTCTGGATGACCAGGCCCTCGGCATAGCTGAACACCAGCGCACCGGGCGCGATACGACGCCCGAACGGTGTGTCGTTGGCGATGTACTCGGCGTCCATGAACAGCGCCTCGTTCATGCCGACCAGGGTGGCGAAGCTCAGGATGTCGAACTCGGTCACCGTGCGCCGGGCGGTGGTCAGGCGCCAGTCGGCGTCGTAGTCGTCCCACCATTGCACCGGCGTCTGACTGGTCATCGGCATTTCAGCGACCGGTGAAGCGCGGCGCGCGCTTTTCGAGGAAGGCCTGCACGCCCTCGGCATGGTCGTGCGAGGCGTGCATCAGGCCCTGGCCGACCGCTTCAAGGTCCATGAAGGCATCGAACGGCATGCGCACCGCGTCGCGCAGCGCGTGCTTGGCGAACGCCATGGCCAGCGTGGCGCCGTCCGCCAGCTCTGCCACCAGGCCGTTGACGGCATCCTCGAAGCCGGCCTTGGGCACCACCTCGGTGTAGATGCCCAGTTCCAGTGCCTGCGCGGCGGTCAGCGTGCGCGCCCGCAGCACGATGTCCTTGGCGCGCATGAGGCCGACATGCTGGGCCAGCAGCCACATGACGCCGGCGTCCGGAATGGCGCCGATCTTGCCGAAGGCGGTGACGAAGCTGGCCTCCTCGGTGGCAATCACGAAATCCGCCCCCAGCGCCAGCGACAGCCCGGCGCCGGCCACCGGCCCCTGCAGGGCGCAAACCACCGGCTTGTCGACCGTGATCAGCGCCCGCGCCAGGGGGCGGATGCGGTGGCTCAGCAGGTTGCGGATGGCCACCGGGTGGGTGTCCGTGAACAGGTCGCGCAGGTCGCCACCGGCACAGAACACCGGCCCTTCGCCACGCAGCACCAGCACCCGTACGGCCGGGTCCAGGTTGACCTGTTCCAGGGTCTCGCGCAGCTCGTCGATCATCCGCCCGTTCATGGCGTTGCGCACCTGCGGGCGGTTCAGGGTCAGCGTGCCGACGGTACCGTCGACGCGATAAGTCAATGTTTCCATGGTGATCTCGGGCATCTGACAGGGGGCGAGGAGGGCGATTACTGGAACTTTGGCTTTTCCTTGGCGAAGAACGCACGCAGCGCCTCGCGGTGATCGTCGCTGGCAAAGGTCAGGCCTTCCATGGCCAGCGACGCCGTCAACACCTGCTCGACGACCTGACCCACGAACAGGTTCACAGAACGCTTGGTCAGCTGGATGGCCAGCTGCGGTCCGGCGGCCAGCTTGCGCGCGAAGGCGTAGGCGCGGTCCGGCAGCTCGGCGGCCGGTACGGCGTGATTGACCAGGCCGATGGCGGCCGCGTCGGCGCCGGTCATGGCGTCGCCGGTCATCAGGAATTCCTTGGCCCGGTTGGGTCCGATCAGCAGCGGCCAGATGATGGCGCCGCCGTCGCCGGCCACCACGCCGATCGACACATGCGGATCGGCAATCTTGGCCGTTTCGTCCATGAAACTGACGTCCGCGAACAGGCCCACCGTGGCGCCAAGGCCCATGGCGTGGCCGTTGATCATGGACACCACAGGCTGCGGCAGGTCGGCCATGGTCTTGACGATGTCCAGGCCTTCCTTGAGCACCTGGGCGTAGCGTTCGCCCTTGCCGTCGATGCTCTCGATCCACTTGAGGTCACCGCCGGCACAGAAGGCCTTGCCGTCCGGATCGCCGGTCAGCACCACGACGCGGGTTTCCGTGTCCAGGGCCACCTCGGTGAACACGCGCGCAAGCTCCGCGTGCATGGCACCGTCCACCGCGTTGCGCGCCGTCGGGTTCGACATCTGGATGGTGAGAATGGCGCCGTCGCGGTGAAATTTGAGGCGCGTGTAACCCTCGTACATGGATCCTCCTGCGTGTCGGTGTTCTTGTGTGACGAGGCAACCACCCGGTGCGTCGCGTACCCGGGCTAGGATAACGCTTAACGAGGGTTTGGGTGCCGCTCGCCACACCCAATATTGCGCATAATGAATATTATGTTAAATAAATGCTGCAAAGCCCCAGACCAGCGATCCGTCTGCCACGCCCCCGCCGCGCGACCTGCCCGTCGTCCGGCGCACGGCAGGACGACGGGACCAGACGCTTCAGCGTCGGCGCGGACCGGAGCGTCCGGATGAACTGCCGCGTCGCGAACCGCCGCCGGAACGCCCGCCGCCCGGTTTCGGTGCCACCCGGTCCTCGGCGGCCAGGCGCACGCGCGGCTTCGGCTTCACCAGGCGCTCGGTCGGTACCGGCTCGACCGGGACTTTCTGGCCGATGTACTGCTCGATGTCCGGCAGCGAGTACACGTAACGCTCACAGCCGAAGCTGATGGCGTCACCGGTTGCCCCGGCACGTGCCGTACGGCCGATGCGGTGGACGTAATCCTCGGCGTCCTGCGGCAGGTCGTAATTGAACACGTGCGTGACGCCGTCGATGTGCAGGCCGCGGGCCGCCACGTCGGTGGCCACCAGCGCCGCCAGTTCGCCGATGCGGAACCGCTCAAGCAGACGCTCGCGCTTGCGTTGCTGCACGTCGCCGGTCATCAGGCCGGCCGGAATGTCGTTGGTCTGCAGATAGCCCCACACCCGTTCGGCCTCGGCCTTGGTGTTGACGAACACCATGGCGCGCGCCTCCGGCGTTTGCTGCAGGATCGACTGCAACAGCCCGACCAGCAACGGGACCTTCTCCTCCACCGCGGTGTGGTAGATGGTCTGCCGCACGCGGTCGGCGGTGACCTTCTCCGGCTCGATGCTGACCCGCTCGGGCTCGTTCATGTGCTCATAGGCCAGTTCCAGCACCCGCTGCGCCAGGGTGGCCGAGAACAGCATGGAAAGCCGCTCAGACGGTGGCGGCAGGCGCCGCATGAGGTAGCGGATGTCCTTGATGAAGCCCAGATCAAACATCCGGTCGGCCTCGTCCAGCACCAGTACCTGTGCCTTCGACAGGTCGTACACGCCCTGCTTCAGGAAGTCGATCAGGCGACCGGGCGTTCCCATCAGTACGTCCACGCCGGCGGCCAGGTGGTCGCGCTGCTTGTCGTAGTCGACGCCGCCATAGGCGAGTCCGAGCTTCAGGCCGAGCCCCTGCCCCAGCTCCTGGGCATCACTGTGAATCTGGATCACCAGCTCGCGGGTCGGCGCCAGTACCAGCGCCCGTGGCTGGGTCGGCAGCCGGTCGGCTGGCGCCGGGTTGCGCAGGAGGTGTTCGTAAAGTGCCAGCAGGAAGGTTGCTGTCTTGCCGGTGCCGGTCTGCGCCTGACCGGCCACATCGCGACCGCCCAGCAGCACCGGCAGTGCCTGCTCCTGAATGGGGGTGCAATGGCTGAAGCCGGTCGCGGCCACGGCGGCCTTCAGGCGCGGATCCAGCGCCAGCGAATCGAAGGCCAGGCCGGTGGTGTGCGCGGGCGGCTTGACGGCCGGCCGGGCCATGCGCGGCGCGGCGGTCGCCGGCGGCGATTTGGCCTGCGCTTGCGCGTCGGGCTTGGATCGGCGGCGCCGGCTGCGCGCCGGGCCCGTTGCGGCGGGGGCGGGCTGGGGGGCAGGGGGGGGGTGGGGGGGGGGGGAAGGGGGGGGGGGGCCCCGCCGCGACGGGGGGGGCGGCGCCCCCCCGCCCCCCCCGCCGCCCCCGCGGG
>DQBD01000094.1:0-2485 GCA_003526065.1 Gammaproteobacteria bacterium
GCACATCGCGGAAGGCATCGATGACCTGTGCGGGCGGATCGACCTTCTGCAACTTGACCTGCGTCACTTCGACGCCGGCGCCATATTCGTTGAGCGTCTTCTGCAGGCGCTCGAGAACCTGCACCTGCACGTCGTTCCGGCCGGTCGTCTGCAGGAATTCGATATTCGACTGACCCACCACCTCGCGCATCACGCTTTCGGCTACCGCCTTGACGGCGAGATCGGGGTTTTCGACATTGAAGAGGAAGTCAGATGCCTGCCCCGGCTTGATGCGCCACTGCACCGTGAACGCGATGTCGACGATATTCTCGTCGCCGGTCAGCATCAGGCTTTCCTGCGGCAGATTACCGATATTGACCTCGTCGATGCGCGTAACCGCGGGCGTCAGCACGGTTTCAACCGGATAGGGAAACTTGAAGTGAAGGCCGGGCTCGACCGTGCGGACGAGCTTGCCGAAGCGCAGCACGATGCCCTGCTGGTCCGTGTTCACACGGAAGAAGGAGGAATAGGCGAGAACGGCAAGAATGAGCAGGCCGATCACGAAGACGGGACCCCGGCCGCCGCCAGCACCGACACCGGGCGTTCCGCCCGGGCCCGAACCGCCGCCGAAAACCTGACGCAGCTTTTCCTGCGCCCGCCTGATCACCTCGTCCAGATCCGGCGGCTGATTACCGCCACCGCCACCCTGCGGTCCCTGCCCCCATGGCCCCCGGCCGCCGCCGCCACCTTGCCAGCCGCCGCCGCCGCTCTTGTTCTCCCAGGGCATCAAGAATCCTTTGATTGCGAAGTGATAGACCGGTTGGAAACGCACATACCGGGGGTTATATGACAGAGACCCCACAGGCGCAACGCGAACCGGGTGAACCGGGCGCCGGCAAGAGCGATATGAGCCGCAGCGCGCCTTCTTCAAGATGCCGCGGCAAAAGAAGCGATCCGAAAGCAGAAAATGGCAAGCGTAACCCGTGACGACATCGCAGCGGCCCTCTCCGCCATCATGGACGAAGACAGCGGAAAGGACGTGGTGAGCGCCGGTCTCATCCAGGGCCTCGTCGTGCGGGAGGGCCATGTCGGGTTTTCTCTCGAAGTCGATCCGAAGAAGGGCGCGCAGAAGGAGCCGCTGCGCAAGGCCTGCGAGGAGGCGGTGAAGCGGTTGCCTGGCGTGCTGAGCGTAACCGCCGTTTTGACCGCGCATCGCGACAGCGCTTCTCCCTCCGCGGGGAAGGGACATTCGCACTCGCGCGCGCATGACCATTCCCATGGCGGCGAACAACAGCGCACCTCTCAGGGAGCGATGCAGATTCCAGGCGTGAAGGCGATCATCGCCGTTGCCAGCGGCAAGGGCGGTGTCGGCAAATCGACCGTTGCAGTGAACCTCGCGCTGGCGCTCTCGAAGCTCGGCCGGCGCGTCGGCCTTCTCGATGCGGATATTTACGGGCCGTCGATCCCACGCATGATGGGTCTCAAGGGAAAGCCCGAGAGCAAGGACGGAAAGAAGCTCCTTCCGAAGGAGAAGTACGGCATCCGCACCATGTCGATCGGCTATCTCGTCAACGAGGACACGCCGATGATCTGGCGCGGGCCGATGGTGCAGTCCGCCCTCACCCAGATGATGTCGGATGTGGAATGGGGCGAACTCGACGTGCTCGTCGTCGACATGCCGCCGGGCACCGGCGACATCCAGCTCACGCTGTCACAGCGCGTGCCGGTCAGCGGCGCGGTGATCGTAACCACGCCCCAGGACATCGCCCTGGCCGACGCCCGCAAGGGACTGCAGATGTTCCGCAAGGTATCCGTGCCGGTGCTCGGGATCGTCGAGAACATGAGCACGCACATCTGCAGCCAGTGCGGGCACGAGGAGCACATTTTCGGTGCCGGCGGCGGTGCACGCATGGCCGAGCGTCATGGGGTGCCGCTGCTCGGATCGCTGCCGCTGGACATTCGCATCCGCGAGCAGGCCGACGGTGGCCAGCCGACCGTCAGTGCCGAACCCGACGGGGCGGTGGCGCGGGCCTACCGCGAGATCGCCCTGCGCGCCGCTGCCGGCCTCGCCCTGCGTGGCAAGGACTACGCGCGCCGCTTCCCCAAGATCACAGTCGTCAACGACTGACCGCCCGAGAGCCGACCATGACCATAAAAGCCGATCGCTGGATTCGAGAACAGGCCGAGAGGCACGGCATGATCGAGCCGTTCGAGCCGCGGCAGGTGCGTGAGGTGGGTGGCCAGCGGGTCATCTCGTACGGCCTGTCGAGCTATGGCTACGACATCCGCGTGGCGCGCGAATTCAAGATCTTCACCAATGTGCGTTCGGCGGTGGTGGACCCGAAGAATTTCGATCAGGGCAGCCTGGTCGACGTCGAGGCCGACGTGTGCGTGATTCCGCCGAACTCCTTCGCGCTGGCGCGCACGGTGGAGTACTTCCGGATCCCCCGCAACGTGCTCACGGTCTGTCTTGGCAAGTCCACGTATGCGCGCTGCGGCATCATCG
>DQBD01000094.1:2711-3036 GCA_003526065.1 Gammaproteobacteria bacterium
CCTGCCGGCCAAGATCTACGCCGGCGAGGGGTGCGCGCAGGTGGTGTTCTTCGAATCGGACGAGGCCTGCGAGGTGTCCTACCGCGATCGTGGCGGCAAGTACCAGGGGCAGGTGGGCGTGGTCGTACCGCGTCTGTGATGCGCTGCATCGCCGCCAGCCGGTTGCGATGGTCCGCGACCGCTACAATCGCTGGCCATGGTGCCGATAACCAACACATGAGCTGTTTCGATTACTGCGCGGCGAGGGAGATCACATGAACAACAACCTGATTCAGCTGGCACTGGCCGGTGTTCTGACGGCCGGCATGAGCGCCGGCGCACTGGC
>DQBD01000094.1:3219-24649 GCA_003526065.1 Gammaproteobacteria bacterium
GACCAGCCGTTCGAGCGCCCGCAGCGCACAGCGGATGTCGCGGCACCGATGCAGGTGGCGCAGAGCGACGCCGACGATGACTTTGCGGAGTGGGAACAGGAGATCACGCCGCAGATCAGTGATCCGTTCGAGCGCATCAATCGGGGTGTGTTCTGGTTCAACGATCAGGCGGACCGGTTCGTCATCAAGCCGGTGGCCAAGGGATACGACTGGCTCCTGCCACAGCCGGTCAAGCGCGGCGTGAGCAACGTGTTCGACAACCTGTTCACGCCGGTGGTGGCGGTCAGCGACCTGCTGCAGGGCAAGTTCCAGCACAGCGCCGAGGACGTTGGCCGCTTCGTGGTCAACAGCACCGTCGGCGTGGTGGGCATCTTCGATGTTGCCACCGGCTGGGGTCTGGAGAAGCGGCATGAGGACATCGGCCAGGCGTTCGGTGCCTGGGGTATCGGCACCGGGCCGTATCTGGTGCTGCCGATCCTCGGGCCGAGCAACGTGCGCGACGGCGTGGGACTGGTCGGCAACTACTTCCTGCAGCCGCAGCACCACATCGCGGACGACGAGACGCGCTGGGGCGTCACCATCCTGGGTGGCATCGACGCCCGCTACCGCCTGCTCGATGCCAGCACCGTGCTGGAGCAGGCGGCGCTGGACCGCTACGCCTTCGTGCGGTCTTCGTACATGCAGTACCGGCAGAACCTGGTCGAGGACAAGGACGCCGGCCAGCCGGTTCCGGCTGCCAGCTTCGGTCAGTAGCGCCGGTCACCCGATCCTGTCGGGCAAACAAGAGGCCGCGGAGCGATCCGCGGCCTTTTTTGTATTCCCCGGTTGCCCGGCCTGTCGACATGCTCTGCCGGGCCGGCGTTGGTACAGTGTCGGCGCAATGATACCGATCGTTCGTTAAACAGGAGCTGCGTCCATGGGACCGCTGCACGGAGTCAAGGTGATCGAGATGGTGGGCCTCGGCCCCGGTCCGCTGTGCGCCATGTTGCTGGCGGACATGGGGGCGGAGGTGATACGCGTCGATCGACCGGGCGGGAACCTGTTCAGCGGCAGCAAGTCGGATCTGCTCGGGCGCAACCGACGGTCGCTGGCCGTGGACCTGAAGCATCCCGACGGGGTTGCCACCGTGCTGCGCCTGGTCGAGCGGGCGGATGCCCTGATCGAGGGCTTCCGCCCGGGCGTGATGGAGCGCCTGGGCCTGGGGCCGGATCGTTGTTTGGCGCGCAACGGCAAGTTGATTTACGGGCGCATGACCGGCTGGGGGCAGGATGGCCCGTTGGCGCAGGCCGCCGGTCACGACATCAACTACATCGCGCTGGCCGGCGTCTTGCACGCCATTGGCGAGCAGGGGGGCAGGCCGGTGCCGCCGCTGAACCTGGTGGGTGACTTCGGTGGCGGGGGCATGTTCCTGGCGTTCGGTATCGTCTGTGCGCTGCTGGAGGCGCAGCGGTCGGGGCTGGGGCAGGTGATCGACTGCTCGATGGTGGAGGGCAGCGCGGTGCTGATGGGCATGTTCTATGCCATGCAGCAGGCCGGCCGCTGGCAGGACGAGCGCGGCCGCAATATGCTCGACGGTGCCTCGCACTTCTACGGCACCTACGAGACGGCCGACGGCAAGTGGGTGGCGGTGGGCGCCATCGAGCCGCAGTTCTACGCCACGCTGATCCGCGAGACCGACGCCGACCCGCAGCTGTTCGAGAACCAGCACGACGCCGATGCCTGGCCCCGGCAACGGGCCGAACTGGCGCGCATTTTCAGGACCAAGACCCGTGACGCGTGGTGTGCCCTGCTCGAGGGCAGTGACGCCTGTTTCGCGCCGGTGCTGTCCCTGACCGAGGCGCCGCAGCATCCGCACAACGTGGCCCGCGGCAGTTTCGTCGAGGTGGACGGCATGCTGCATCCGGGCCCCGCCCCGCGTTTCAGCCGTACGCCGGCGCAGGTGCGCCACGGCCCGCGACCGGTAGGGGCCGATTCGGAGGCCGTGCTCGCGGATTGGGGGTTCGATGCACAGCAGATCCGAAACCTGCTGCGCAGCGGGGCGGTGACCGCCGCCTAGACGGCGCTCATTCCGGCACCAGCCAGTCGACCGCGGCGGTGCCGCTGTCGGGCGCCAGAATCCGCGCCAGAACCGGCAGCGCGTCGCGTAGCTGGTCGGCGAAGCCCCACGGCGGGTTCATCACCAGGACCCCACACCCGTGCAGGATGCCGCCCTGCGGCAATGGTGTCAGGCGCAGTTCGACGGTCAGCAGGCGGCGCAGGCCGGCCGTCTTGAGCTGGCGCTTCAGACCGGCCAGCGGCCCCTCGTCCTTGAGCGGGTACCACAGGGCATAGCAGCCGGTGGCGAAGCGGCGGTGGGCGTCGATGAGCGCTTTGGCCAGGCGCGTGAACTCGCGCGGATCCTCGTAGGGCGGGTCGATGAGTGCCAGGCCCCGGCGCTCGCGGGGGGGCAGGTAGGCCGCCAGTGCCTGGTAGCCGTCCTGCCGGGCCACCGTGCAGCGTTGCCGACCGCGCAGGCACTCGTCGAGCGCCGCATGTTCGAGCGGGTTGAGTTCGCAGGCGACCAGCCGGTCCTGGGGGCGGGCCAGCGCGGCGGCCAGCAGGGGCGATCCGGGGTAGTGGTCGTGCGGCTGCGCTGCGGTGTCGGTGAGCGCGCCCAGAACCTCCAGGTAGTCGGTCAGGGCCGGTGGCAGGGAGCCCGTTGCCTCCCTGACAAGCTCGATGCCGGCGCGGTATTCGCCGGTTTTCTGAGCCGGCGGGCTGCGCAGGTCGTAGCGGCCGGCGCCGGCATGGGTGTCCAGATACAGCCAGGGGCTGTCCTTGCGCGACAGGCCGCGCAGCAGTGCCACCAGGCACACGTGCTTGACGACGTCGGCGAAATTGCCGGCGTGAAAGGCGTGACGGTAGTTCATGGCCGGCGGGCAGGTCGGGCGAGTGCGTCGACCCGCCCGCCCCGCATGTGCTGGTTACTTGCCGGATTCGATGTCCAGCAGTTCGATTTCGAACACCAGGGTCTGGTTGGGACCGATGGCGCGCCCGGCGCCCTCGGTGCCATAGGCCAGTTCCGGTGGCAGCACCACTTCCCACTTCGAGCCCTCGGGCATCAGTGCCAGGGCTTCCTGCCAGCCGGGAATGATCTGGTTGACCTGGAAGCTGACGGGCTCGCCGCGCGTGTAGGAGTTGTCGAACTCGGTGCCATCCGGCAGCGTGCCCCGATAGTTGACCTTGACGGTGTCGGTGGCCTTGGGCTTCGTGCCCTTGCCGGCGTCCAGCACGCGGTAGAGCAGGCCGGAATCGGTTTTCTTGACCCCGCTCTTCTTGGCGTAGTCGGCGCGGAACGCAGCGCCATCCTTGGAATTCTGGTCAGCCAACGCCTTGGCCTGGCCTTCCATGTCCGAGCGCAGCTTGTCCAGGGCGGCCTGCAGGGCGGCCGGCTCGGCCGCCGGTTCCTTGCCGGCCAGGGCATCCTGAACACCCTGCGCGGCGGCGGCCGGATCCAGGGTCAGGCCATCACGCTTTGCGTTGGCGCCGAACTGGTAGCCGATGGCGTAGGCCGCCTTCTGGGCGTCTGTGTCGAGTCCGGCGGCTGTGATGGCGGGCGACACGAGGGTGAGCAGGGCCACTGGCAGGGCGATACGAAGCATGGCGATCTCGGTAGGCGGTGGAGGAAGCGCGACGCATTCAGGCGCGGCGGGTCATGATCCCACACTATGGCTTGTTCAGTGTGGCCGCGGCGCGCTATAAACCGAACGATTGGTAATGCAGGCGACGCGCGGTGGCTGTGGTGCGTCGTGCGCGCGGCGGCGTGCTGCAGGGGCGCGCTGTGTGTTTGCTCGCCGCCGATGGCAGCGACGCAGGCCGGTTCGATGCTATCTGCCTCGGGAGGGTTGGGTAGGCGCGCGGTTGACAATCATTCGCATCTGTAATGGAATGCAACTCAGGACTAGGCTGTGTGCCGGGGGTGCCAGACCCATGTACGTGTGTGTGTGTCACGGTGTGACCGATCGAGCCATAGCGCAGGCGGCGCAGGAAGGCGCGTGCAGTTTGGGCGAGCTGGCGCAGAGCCTGCGCGTGGCCACCTGCTGTGGAAAGTGTGCGGAGCTGGCGCAAAGCCTGCTCAAGGCGGCCGACCAGGCGACGCCGGAGGCACCGGCATGGCTGGCGGGCGTGACCTGACGCGGCCGGGAAGGCACAGTTGAATCAAGGGGGCGTTTTGCCCCCTTTTTTTGTTGTCGCTGCGATGTCGGGATCGGGTCGCCGCGTGCGCCGGGCGAACGGTGCCGAGTGCCTATAATGGCCAGTCCCCCACGCCAGCCTGGAGAACTGTCCGATGAAAGGCGACGCCAAAGTCATCGATTACCTGAACCGCGTCCTCAAGAACGAGCTGACTGCCATCAACCAATACTTTCTGCACGCCCGCATGGCGGAAAACTGGGGTCTGGAGCGGCTCAACAAAAAGGAATACGAGGAATCCATCGACGAGATGAAGCACGCCGATGCGTTGATCAAGCGCGTGCTGTTTCTCGACGGGCTGCCCAACCTGCAGGACCTGGGCAAGCTGTACATCGGCGAGAACGTCAAGGAGCTGCTCGAATGCGACCTGCGCCTGGAGCGCGAGGCCATGCCGGTGCTTCGTGAGGGTATCGGGTACTGCGAACAGGTGAACGACTACATCAGCCGGGAGCTGCTCGAGGACATCCTGGAAAGTGAGGAAGAGCACGTCGACTGGCTGGAAACCCAGCTGGCGCTGCTCGACAAGCTGGGTGAGCAGAACTACCTGCAGTCGATGATGCATGGCTGAGCCCGTTGCCATGCCTGTGCCGGAGGCATTGTTCGCGTCGCTGCGGGTCGGTGGTGTGGAGTTGCCCAACCGCATCGCCATGGCGCCCATGACGCGTTCGTTCTGTGGCCCGCAGGGTGTGCCGGACGCCGCCGTGGCGCGTTACTACGCCGCCCGCGCGGCGACCGGCACCGGCCTGCTGTTCACCGAAGGTACGGTGGTCGACATGGCGTCGGCGCGTGGGTACCGGGGCGTGCCCGGGTTGTGTGACGACGCCCAGGAAGCGGCCTGGCGGGCGGTGGTCGATGCCGTGCATGCCGCCGGTGGGCGCATCATGGTGCAGTTGTGGCATTGCGGGCGGCTGGCGCATCCGCGTGCGACCGGCGACGCCCAGCCGTTGGCGCCCAGTGCGCTGACGGCCAGTGGTCCGTACATCGATGCGGCGGATCCGGGCACCTTCGACGGCCATCTTGCCTACGTCGAGCCGCGGGCGATGACGCAGACCGACATCGATGCCGTGGTGGCAAGCTTCGCGCAGGCTGCGGCGCGTGCGCGGCGGGCCGGTTTCGATGGTGTGCTGTTGCACGGAGCCAGTGGCTACCTGATCCATCAGTTTTTCAATCCTGACAGCAACCGCCGCCAGGATGACTACAACGGCGACGCGGCTGCCCGGGCGCGATTTGCGTGTGAAGTGGTGGCCGCGGTGCGCGGCGAACTGGGCGGTGAGGTTCCGCTGCTGATGGGGCTGTCGCAGTTCGCCGTGAATGACTTCGCCGCCAAGACCTGGCATACGCCGGTGGAACTGGCGGCAACGGTGCAGTGCCTGAAGGCCGCCGGTGTCGACGGCTTTCACGTGGCGGCGCACCGTATCGACACACCGGCTTTCGCAGTGGACGCAGACCCCCAGCAGCGCAGTCTGGCCTGGCACGTGCGTCAGCTCAGCGGTCTGCCGGTCAGCGCCGCCGGTGGGGTCACCTACAGCACCAGCATCGGCGAGTCGCTGATGGGTGCCGACAGCCAGGTGACCGATCCGGCCGAGGCGGCCGCGGCGCTGCAGGCGCAGGCGGTGGACCTGATCGCCGTCGGCCGCGCCATGCTGGCCAACCCGGACTGGACGGCCAAGGTACGGGCCGGGCGATGGCGCGAACTGACGCCGTTTCGGCGCGAGATGCTGGCCAGCCTGGTGTGAGCGACGCGGGTTCCGGTCGTCTGTCCTCTGCCATGCGGCGGCAGCCGGAACCCGAGTTGATGGACGACGCCGTGCAGGCGGCGGCCTATGCGCAGGGCGATTTCGCAATCGCGCATCAGTTTCTGGTGGACCAGGCGGGCCGGCTGCTCGGTGACCTGCCGCCGGAGGCCCGGGCGCTGGATCTGGGCTGCGGGCCGGGCGATGTGACGGTGCGCTTCGCCCGGGCCTGGCCGGGTTGGCATATCGACGCCGTCGATGGCGCCGAGGCCATGCTGGCGCTGGCCCGGGCGCGGCTGCGGGCCGAAGCGTTGCAGGCGCGCGTGCGGCTGTACCGCGCCGTGTTGCCGCATGACCCGCTGCCCGGCAGCGGGTACCAGGTCGTACTGTCCAACAGTCTGCTGCATCATCTGCACGACCCGCAGGTGCTGTGGTCGGCGGTGCGTGCCGTGGCCGCACCGGCAGCGGCCGTGTACGTGACCGACTTGCGCCGCCCGGCCGACGAGGCCGAGCTGCACCGGTTGATCGAAACGTACGGTGCCGGCGGGCCGGCGGTGTTGCAGCGCGATTTCGCCGCCTCGCTGCGCGCTGCGTTCACGGTGCAGGAAGTGCGCGGCCAGCTGGCCGCGGCCGGGCTGGCGGGCCTCGATGTGCTGGCGCTCACCGACCGCCACCTGGCGGTGGTCGGCTGCCTGCGCCTGGCGTGCTGAGCGTGGTTCGCGCCGACACGGGCCGGGTGTCCTTGGGGACGACGGGAGCGGGGCGCCTATAATTGGGCGCCTCATCGCCACCGTACTCTCCCGCCGTGGCGCGGTTCAGACCCTGTTCAAGGAGCTTTTGATGAACACGACCGAGTTGGAATCCACCGTCCGCGCCATGACCGCCCGGGGCAAGGGCCTGCTGGCGGCAGACGAGAGCAGCGGCACCATCAAGAAGCGTTTCGACACCATCGGTCTTGAATCGACCGAGACCAACCGCCGCGACTACCGGCAGATGCTGTTCACCACCGATGCGCTGGAGCAGGCCGTGTCGGGCGTCATCCTGTTCGACGAGACCATCCGCCAGAGCACCGACGACGGCCGTACCCTGACGAGCATCCTGCAGGGCAAGGGCATCGTACCGGGCATCAAGGTGGACAAGGGCACCATCGCCATGGGCCCCGGCAGCGCCGAGAAGGTCACCGAGGGCCATGATGGCCTGGCCAAGCGCTATGAGGAGTACTACCAGCTCGGCGCACGTTTCGCCAAGTGGCGGGCGGTGTACACCATCAGCGATCAGCTGCCGTCGTGGCGGAACATTCGCCTGAACGCCCAGGGTCTGGCGCGCTACGCGGCCATCACCCAGCAGTCCGGTCTGGTGCCGATCGTCGAGCCCGAGGTGCTGATGGACGGCGCCCACACCCTGGAACGCTGTGAGGACGTGACCACGGCCGTGCTGAACGCGGTGTTCGAGGCGTTGGCGCTGGAAGGCGTGCAGCTCGAGCTGATGGTGCTCAAGCCGAACATGGTCATCTCCGGCAAGGACTGCCCGGTGCAGGCCAGTGCCGAGCAGGTGGCAGCGGCGACGGTACGCTGCTTCAGCCGCACCGTTCCGGCGGCCGTGCCGGGCATCATGTTCCTGTCCGGCGGCCAGAGCGATGCCCAGGCGACCGAGAACCTGAACGCCATCAATGCCCTGTCCGCGCATCACCCGTGGACCTTCAGTTTTTCCTACGGCCGCGCGCTGCAGGCGCCGGCACTGAAGGCCTGGGGTGGCAAGAAGGAGAACGTGGCTGCCGGCCAGCAGGCACTGGCCAAGCGCGCGCGGCTGAACGGCGCCGCCTGCCGGGCCGAGTACCAGGCCGCGATGGAGCAGGCCGCCTGAGCCAGGCCGTCACGGGCGCACCGGCGCCGCAGGAGACCGGCGGCACCGGCGTGCTGCTGGTCAACCTCGGCAGTCCGGCGGCGCCCGAACCTGGCGCCATACGCCGGTACCTGAAGCAGTTTCTGAGCGACCGGCGGGTGGTCGACCTGCCGCCGCTGCTGTGGCAGCCGATCCTGCGCGGCATCGTTCTGAACACCCGTCCGCGACGTTCGGCGCGGCTGTATCAGCGCATCTGGACCGCAGAAGGCTCGCCCCTGGTGGTCAACACCCGCCGGCAGGCACAGGCGCTCGGTGAGCGCCTGGCGGGGCAGGGTGTCCGGGTCGCCTTTGCCATGACCTACGGCACGCCCTCGCTGGCGGACGGTTTGGCACAGCTCGCCGACTGTCGGCGGATTGTCGTGATACCGCTGTTCCCGCAGCATTCGGCCAGCACCCAGGGCGCGGTGTTCGATGCCCTGGCGGCGGCGCTGCGCGGCGCCATGCGCTTGCCGATGCTGCGCTGGGTGGCGGATTTTCATGACGATCCCGGGTACATCGCCGCCCTGGCGGCGCGGGTGCGCGTGCACTGGGCGGCTCAGGGCCGTGGCGAGCGGCTGCTCATGTCGTTTCACGGTCTGCCGCAGCGCAATGTCGACCGCGGCGACCCGTACGCCGCGCAGTGCCAGCGCACCGCGCAGCTGCTGGCGCAGGCGCTGGATCTGCAGCCTGCCGACTGGGCACTGGCGTTTCAGTCGCGTTTCGGGCGCGCGCGCTGGCTGGAGCCGGCCACCGACGCCACGCTGCGCGCGTGGGGTGGGCAGGGCCTGAGCCGGGTGGACGTCATCTGCCCGGGTTTTGTGGCGGACTGCCTGGAGACACTGGAGGAGATCGCCATCGGCGGTCGGCAGCTGTTCGAGTCGGCCGGCGGCGGCGAACTTCGCTACATTGCGGCGCTCAACGACACCCCGGACTGGCTGACGGCCTTGGCTGCCATGGCGCAGGCCGAACTCGCTGGCTGGCCAGCCGGCGTCGCGACCGGAGACAGCACATGACGGCCAACCTTGATCCGGCCGAAACGGCCAAGTTCGACGCCCATGCCGCGCGGTGGTGGGATGTCGACGGGCCGCTGCGGACATTGCACGAGATAAACCCGGTGCGTCTGGCCTGGCTGGCGCAGCACGTGCGCCTGGCAGGGGCACGGGTGGTGGACGTCGGCTGCGGCGGCGGCGTGCTCAGCGAGGGCCTGGCGCGTGCGGGTGCGGTGGTCACTGGCGTCGACCTGGCGGCCGATGCGCTGGCCGTCGCGCGTCAGCATGCGGCCGATCAGGGCCTCGCCATCGACTACCGTCATGTGTCGGCCGCCGACCTGGCGGTCGAGGCCGCGGGTGCGTTCGATGTGGTCACCTGCCTTGAGCTGATCGAGCATGTGCCGGATGCGGCCGAGCTGGTGCGCGCCTGCGCCGGGCTGGCGCGCCCGGACGGCTGGGTGTTTTTTTCAACCCTGAGCCGCACGCCGGCGGCATACGCGCAGGCGGTGTTGGCCGGCGAGTACCTGCTGCGCCTGCTGCCGCGCGGCACGCACGACTACGCGCGTTTTCTGCGCCCGTCGGAGCTGGCGGCGTTGTGTCGCGCCAACGGGCTTCAGGTGGTTGATCTGCAGGGCCTGGGCTACAACCCGCTGACGCGCCGCGCCAGTCTGCGCGCCCAGGTTGACGTCAACTATCTGCTGGCCGCGCGGCGCGTGTGAACCGACGGCCGGCCTCAGGCCGGCTGTGCAGCGGGGGCCGAGATCGGCTTGCTGGCGGCGTGCGGGAACAGCGCGAAGAAGTTGCGGCTGACCAGGGCGTCCAGCTCGGCGGGCGACAGGCCGCGCAGGTCGGCGACGAAGTCCGCTACCTGCCGCACGAACGCGGGGCGGTTCTGCTGGCCGCGAAACGGCACCGGCGCCAGGTAGGGCGCGTCGGTTTCCACCAGCAGCCGCTCGGCCGGCACCTGCCGGGCGGCATCGCGGATCGGCTCGGCACTCTTGAACGTGACGATGCCGGAAAACGAAATGTGGAAACCGAGTTCCAGGGCACGGCGCGCGGTCGGCCAGTCCTCGGTGAAGCAGTGCATGACGCCGCCGACGTCGGTGGCCCGCTCTTCGGCCAGGATACGCAGCGTGTCGTCGGTGGCCGAGCGCATGTGCACGATCAGTGGTTTGCCGACTTCGCGCGCGGCACGGATGTGGGTCCGAAAGCGCGCCTGCTGCAGGTCGGCGTGCTCGGCGCCGTAGTGATAGTCGAGGCCGGTTTCGCCGACCGCGACGATCAGCGGGTCCTGCGCCAGTGCGGCCAGCTGCGGCACCGTCGGCTCGACGCCGTCGGTCTGGTTCGGGTGCACGCCCACCGAGGCCGATACCTGGGCGTGGCGCGCCGCCAGGGCGCGTACCACCGGCGCGTTGTCCAGGCTCACGCTCACGCACAGCAGGTGCCGGACGTCCTGCGCCGCGGCATCCTCGAGCAGGGTCTCGATGGAGGTCAGATCGGGATCGATCAGGTCCAGGTGGCAGTGCGAATCGACCAGCATGGCTACATGGTGTGGGTATGGCGCTCGCTCTGCAAGGCACCGGCGAGATAGGTTTCGATCTTGTTGCGGGCCACGCGGCTGCTTTCGTCATCGACGAACTGCACGCCGACACCGGCCACCTTGCCGTTTTGCGAGCCGCGTGGGGTGACCCACACCACCTTGCCGGCCACCGGAATCTTCTCGACCTCGTCCATCAGCGTCAGCAGCAGGATCAGCTCGTCGCCGAGGTGCACGGCGCGCGTGGTGGGGATGAACAGGCCGCCGCCACGCACGAACGACATGTACGACGCATACAGCGCGTTCTTGTCGCGTATGGTGACCGCCAGCACGCCGGTGGGCGTCTCGGACTGTGTTCGCTCCGTCATGACTGCTCCGGTTTCGCGCTAAATGGTGTCGTGTTGCCCGCCCACAAAGGATAAAACAAGCGCTGCAGGGCCAGTTCCCTGGCCAGTGGGTGCTCCTGCAGGCGCAGGAACTGGTCGAGTTCCTGCGCGAATGCCTGCAGACGCGCCGGCGCTGCGGCCGCCACTGCCGCGTCGCCGGGCTGGCCACTGGCCCGGCGCAGCGCCTGACGCAACCAGCCATGCAGCGTGGTGGCCAGCGTGTCTGGTGGCAGTTTCACGCATTCGCGAGCCAGACTCAGCGGGTCGCTGGCACCGCCCAGCAGGCCGGCGAGGCCCTGGCACACCGTCTGCCACACCGCGCCGACGTCCTGGGCCAGCAGATCGCGCGCCCGTAGCGGCGCTCCGCCGGCCAGATCCAGCGCCAGTGCGCTGGCCGGATCGTCCTGCTCGACCAGCGTCCGTGCCACCGACGCCGGTGGCGTGCTGAAACGCAGCAGTTGGCAGCGGCTGCGCAGGGTGGCCGGCAGGCTGGCCACGCGCTGCGACAGCAGCAGAAACACCGTGTTATCGGGCGGCTCCTCGAGCAGCTTGAGCAGCGCGTTGGCGGCCGCCGTATTCAGGGCGTCTGCGGGAAGAAGCACTGCCAGCTTGTGCGCGCCGTAGTGTGCGCTGGCGTGCAGCCGTTCACGCAGTTCGCGTACCTGATCGACGCTGATGATTGTCGCCGGCTTCTTGCGGCTGCTGTCGTGCTGGCAGCGCTGGCCAGGGTAAGAGCTGAACGCCGCGCGCTGCAACGGGTCCGGGCTCAGGACGGTGCAGTCCGGGTGCGTACCCGCGGCATGCTGGCGGCAGCTGCGGCACTCACCACAGGCGCTGTCTTCGCGTGGCGCGTCGCACAAGAGCGTGGCGGCCAGCGCTTCCAGGAACTGTGCCTTGCCGATTCCGGGCGGACCGGCGGCCAGCAGGGCGTGATGCAGGCGCCCGCCGGCGCGCGCGCGGCCGACGGTCCGCCATTGTGTCGTCTGCCAGGGCAGTGGGGCGTTCACAGCAGATCCGTGACCGCCGCCTCGACTGCGGCGCGTACCCGTTCCGGTGGCGCCGCAGCGTCGATTACCCGGTAGCGGTGTGGCTGTTCGGCGGCGCGGCGCAGGTAGGCCTCACGCACGCGCGTGTGAAAGGCCAGTGACTCCTGCTCGAAACGGTCACTGGCCGAGCGGTTCTTGGCTCGCGCCAGTCCCAACTCGACCGGCAGGTCCAGCAGCAGTGTCAGATCGGGGCGTGCGCTGTGCGGCAGCAGTGCTTCGAGCGCGGCCACCGGGGCGTTGCCCAGGCCGCGGCCGGCACCTTGATAGGCGTAGCTGGCGTCCACGTAGCGGTCACACAGTACCCACTGGCCGGCCTCCAGTGCCGGCAGGATGACCTGCTGCAGGTGCTCGCTGCGGGCGGCGAACATGAGCAGCAATTCGGTGAGCGGCGTCATTGGCGCCTGGTCCGGTGCCAGCAGCAGATCCCGCAGGCGTTCGCCGAGCGCGGTGCCGCCGGGTTCGCGGGTGGTCAGGACCGCGATGCCACGGCTTTCCAGAAGGGCGCGCAGGTCCGCCAGGCGGCTGGTCTTGCCGGCGCCTTCCATGCCCTCCAGGGCGATGAAGCGGCCGGGGCTCACGAACTGCACCGCGCGCGGCGTTTGCGTTGGTAGCAGTCGACAGCGCGATTGTGTTCGACCAGCGTGCGCGAGAACACGTGGCTGCCGTCGCCACGGGCGACGAAGTAAAGGTAATCGACGGCGGCCGGATGCAGGACCGCGTGCAGGGACGATTCGCTCGGCAGGGCGATGGGCGTCGGCGGCAGGCCGCGCCGGGTGTACGTGTTGTGCGGTGTGGGCGTTGTCAGGTGACGGCGGGTGAGGTTGCCGTCGAAGCGATCGCCGAGGCCGTAGATCACGGTGGAGTCGATCTGCAGCGGCATGCCAAGGCGCAGGCGGTTCAGCAGCACGGCGGCCACGAGCGGGCGCTCGTCGGCCCGTGCGGTTTCCTTTTCCACCAGAGAGGCCAGCGTCAGGGCCTGGGCCGGGGAGGGCGGTGCCGCCGGTCCGCGGTCTGCCCACAATGCGGCCAGGCGGGTCTTCATGGCCTCGTGACTGCGTCGCAGCACATCGAGGTCGGTTTGCCCGCGCGTGACGAAGTAGGTGTCCGGCATGAACCAGCCCTCGGCCGGGAGCTGGGGAGACCCCAGCGCTGACATGATGTCCGCGTCGCTATGTTCGCGCAGCGTAGCGGACAGCACCGGGGATGCCCACAGTGCTTCGAGCGCCTGACGAAAGGTGCCCCCCTCGGGGAGCCGCACGGGGTGCTGGCGTACCCGGCCGGCCGCCAGGTCGGTCAGCAGTTGATACGGCGTGGTATCGGGTGCCAGGAGGTACTCGCCGGCGACGATACGATCACCGCGGCCGGTCAGCCGCGCCCAAATCCGCACGGCCCACGGATGACCCAGCGATCCGGCCTGGGCCAGGCCGGTCAGGACAACCGGCAGCGTATCACCAGGCCGTACCTCGATCATGGCCGCCCCGGTGGCGGTCAGCGGCTTGTGCGCGTAGTGGCCCAGGGCGGCCAGCGCGGCTGCCGCCACACACAGCAGCAGCGCCGCGGTGAACAAGAGCCGTTGGATGAGGGTGCGGGAGCCGCGCTCGGTTGCGATCATTGATGGGCGGGGCCGCCGCCGCGGTGCAGGTCAGCGGGGCCGGCCGAACACCAGCGTGGCATTGGTGCCGCCGAAGCCGAACGAGTTGCTCAGGGCGTTGTCGATGCGCATCGGACGTGCCGTGTGCGGCACGTAGTCCAGGTCGCAGCCCTCGCCCGGCACATCCAGGTTGATGGTTGGGGGCGCGACCTGATCGCGCAGGGCCAGCACGGTGAAGATCGCCTCGACACCACCGGCGGCGCCCAGCAAATGGCCGGTCATGGATTTGGTGGAACTGACCGCAAGCGCCGGCGCGTGAGCACCGAACGTCCGTCGTATGGCCACGGTTTCGGCCAGATCGCCCGCCGGCGTCGAGGTGCCGTGCGCATTGATGTACTGGACATCCTGCGGGTCCAGGCCGGCGTTGTGCAGGCCCAGGCGCATGCACCGGAAGGCGCCATCGCCACTGGCGTCGGGTTGGGTCATGTGGTGCGCATCGCCGCTCATCCCGTAGCCGAGGAGCTCGGCGTAGATGGTGGCGCCGCGCCGACGGGCATGCTCGTACTCCTCGAGTACCAGGATGCCCGCTCCGTCGCTGAGCACGAAGCCGTCGCGGTCGCGATCCCACGGCCGGCTGGCGCGCTGCGGGTCGTCGTTGCGGGTGGACAGCGCCCGCGCCGCCGCGAAGCCACCGACGCCCATCGGCGAGGTGGCCATTTCCGCCCCGCCTGCGAGCATCACGTCGGCGTCGCCGTACTCGATCAGCCGGGCCGAGTCGCCGATGCTGTGCGTTGCGGACGCACAGGCAGTGACCACCGACAGGTTCGGACCTTTGAGTCCGAAGCGGATCGATACGTTGCCGGCCACCATGTTGATGATGTTGCCCGGCACAAAAAACGGCGAGATGCGTCTTGGGCCACCGTTGATGTAGTCCAGGTGCCCCGCCTCGATGCCCGGCAGGCCGCCGATACCCGAGCCGATGGCGACACCGATGCGTTCGGCGTTGTCCGCCGTCACTTCGATGCCGGCATCACGCAGAGCCTCGTCGGCGGCCGCAATGCCATAGTGGACGAAGGGGTCCATCTTGCGGGCTTCTTTGGCGGGCATGTACTGCCCGACATCGAATCCCTTGACCGAGCCGCCGAAGCGCACACTGAACGTGCTCACGTCGAAGTGCGTGATCGGCCCGACGCCGCTGCTGCCGGCCAGAATGGCCGACCAGCTGCTGGCCACGTCCAGCCCCAGCGGGCTGACCATGCCGAGTCCGGTGATGACGACCCGTCGCTTGCTCAAGTCCAGGTGACCCCTTGGTCGCTTATGGATTGCTTACTTGCGGGCAGCCAGCTCTTTTTCGACGTAGTCGATGGCTTCCTGCACGGTGGTGATCTTCTCGGCCGCCTCGTCGGCGATCTCGCACTCGAACTCTTCTTCGAGTGCCATCACCAGTTCCACGGTGTCGAGGGAGTCGGCGCCCAGGTCGTCGACGAACGACGAATCGTTGGTGACCTCGTCTTCCTTAACGCCCAGCTGCTCGACCACGATCTTCTTCACACGCTCTTCAACACTGCTCATTGCAGTCATCCTCCCAGGGAAAATCCAAAAAACGGCATGCTCACCTCACGCGAGGTACATGCCACCGTTGATGTGCAGCGTCTGGCCGGTGATGTAGCCGGCCTGCGACGAGGCCAGAAAGGTCACCAGCGCAGCCACTTCCTGCACTTCGCCAAAGCGACCGAGCGGAACCGACTGCAGCAGCGCGGAGCGCTGGTCGGCGGACAGGGCAGCAGTCATGTCGGTATCGATGAATCCGGGCGCAACCGTGTTGACGGTGATGTTACGACTGGCCAACTCGCGCGCCAGGGCGCGCGTGAAACCGGCCAGACCGGCTTTCGCGGCGGCGTAGTTTACCTGTCCCGCGTTGCCCATGGCACTGACCACCGAACCGATGTTGATGATGCGGCCGCGACGGGCTCGCGTCATGCCGCGGGCACAGGCCCGGCACAAGCGAAACGCGGCGCTCAGATTGGTGTCCAGGACCTGGTCCCAATCCTCGTCCTTTAGCAGCATGAGCAGGTTGTCGCGGGTGATGCCGGCGTTGTTTACCAGGATGGACACGGCACCGTGCTGGGTCTTGATGGTGTCGACCAGGGCGGCCGTCTGCTCACGGTCGCCGGCATTGAAAACCAGCCCCGTGCCCTGCAGGCCGGCGCTGGCCAGTTCTTCGCCGATGCGCTGTGCGCCGGCTTCGCTGGTGGCGGTGCCGATCACCTGGGCGCCGGCCGCGGCCAGGGCGTGGGCGATGGCCTTGCCGATGCCACGGCTGGCACCGGTCACCAGCGCAATCTCTCCGTCCAGTCGGATATCCATGCTCAGTGTCCGGGAAAAGGTTCAGTTCGTTGCCGACAGCGCCTGACGCAGGCTTGTCGCATCCAGCACGGCGTGGCTGTCGAGGTCATTGCGGATGCGCTTGGTCAGGCCGGCCAGCACCTTGCCGGGCCCGCACTCGACGACGTGTGTCACGCCACGGGCGGCCATCGCCTCGATGACCTCAACCCAGCGCACCGGCGAATATATCTGCCGGATCAGGGCGTCGCGAATGGCCGCCGGCTCGTTCGGGGTGGCCACGTCGACGTTGTTGATCACCGGAACCTGCGGCGCATTGAAGGCGGCATCCATCAGGGCGGGTGTCAACTGGTCGGCTGCCGGATGCATCAGGGCGCAATGGAAAGGGGCGCTGACGGGCAGTGCCACGACCCGTTTGGCACCGGCCGCCTGGGCTGCGGCCCCCGCGCGGTTGACGGCGTCGGTGTGGCCGGCAATCACGCTTTGCAGGGGCGCATTGTAGTTGGCCACGGACACGGTTTCGTCGCCCTGGGACGCATCGGCGCACGCCGCTTCCACGGCGCCGCGTTCGAGGCCGAGCACCGCTGCCATGGCGCCGCTGCCGACCGGTACGGCCTGTTGCATGAACTCGCCGCGCTGGCGAACCAGCTGCACCGCTTGGGCGAACGACACGACACCGGCACACACCAGCGCGCTGTACTCGCCGAGGCTGTGGCCGGCCATCACTGCCGGGGCCGGACCACCGGCCGCCTGCCAGGCGCGCCACACCGCCACGCCGGCGGTGAGCATGGCGGGCTGGGTGACGGCGGTGAGCTGCAACTCACTCTCCGGGCCGTTTTGGACCAGTTGCCACAAGTCGTAGCCGAGCACCGAACTGGCCTCGGAGAACGTCTGCTCGACTTCGGCAAACTCACCGGCGAGTTCGGCCAGCATGCCGACCGATTGCGAGCCCTGACCGGGAAAAACGAGTGCCAACGTCATGCCTAAAACACGCTCCTGATTGTGCAGTTGTCGGGGGCGATTAGAAGCGCAGAAGCGCCGAGCCCCACGCAAATCCGCCACCGAAGGCTTCCAGCAGCAGCGTCTGGCCCGGTTGTACCCGGCCGTCGCGTACCGCCACGTCGAGTGCCAGGGGCACCGAAGCGGCCGAGGTGTTGCCGTGTTCGGCGATGGTCAGCACCACCTGTTCCATGGGCAGGCGCAGGCGCTTGGCGATGGCGGCGATGATTCGCAAATTGGCCTGATGCGGGATCAGCCAGTCGATGGCGCCCTTGTCGAGACCGTTTGCGGCCAGCGCTTCCTCCACCGACTCACCGAGCTTTTCAACCGCCACGCGGAACACGTCGGAGCCTTCCATCACCATGTGGGGCGGGGTGTCGGCGAGCTGGCTGTAGTCATCGGATACCCAGCCCGGCACCCACAGAAGATCCTTGTACTTGCCGTCCGCGTGCAGGTGCGTGGACAGGATTCCGGGCGTTGATTCGCGACGCAGCACCAGGGCTCCGGCACCGTCCGCGAACAGGATGCACGTGCGCCGGTCCTGCCAGTCGATGATGCGGGACATGGTTTCGGCGCCGACCACCAGTGCGGTATCCGCCGCACCACTGCGCAGCAGGCTGTCGGCGACGCTGAGGGCATAGATGAAGCCGGCGCAGGCGGCCTGCACATCAAATGCCGGACCACCGTGAATGCCCAGCCGGTTTTGGAGCAGGCAGGCGGTGCTGGGAAACACGTTCTCCGGCGTGCAGGTGGCAACCACCACCAGGCCGATATCGGCCGCCTGCATGCCGGCCGCGGCCAGTGCCGCGCGCGCCGCTTTCTCGCCAAGGTCGGTGGATGTCTCACCGGGCGCGGCCAGGCGTCGCTCCCGGATGCCGGTGCGCTCGAAGATCCACTTGTCGCTGGTGTCGACCATCGCTTCGAGGTCGGCGTTGGTGACGACGCGTTCCGGCAGTGCGCTGCCGGTGCCGACGATGCGCGAATACATCATGCGGTCAAGGCCTGAGGCAGGAAGTCAGCCAGGCGCTCGGCAATGTGCTGGGGCACCTGGGCCTGGGCCTGGGCCGCCGCCTCGGCGATGGCCTGGGCGAATCCGATGGCATCTGTGCCACCGTGGCTTTTGATGACCGGCGCCGTCAGGCCCAGCAGGCTGGCGCCGTTGTAGGCGCGCGGGTCCAGCCGCTTGCGTAAGGCACGCAGCGCCGGCAGCGACGCCAGGGCGCCCAGCTTGCGCAGCGGGGTACGGCTGAATTCCTCGCGCATTGCCTGGGTGATCATGCGGGCCAGGCCTTCGCTGGTCTTCAGCGCCACGTTGCCGACAAAGCCATCGCACACCACCACGTCGGTGGTGCCGCTGTAGATGTCGTCACCCTCGACGTAGCCGTGGAAGTTAAGGCTGCTCGCACGGATCAGGTCGGCGGCGCGCTGCACCGTGTCGGTGCCCTTGGTCGCCTCGCTGCCGATGTTGAGCAGACCCACCGTTGGGTTGCGCCGTTTGCCGATGGACTCCACGAGAACGGCACCCATGACGGCGAATTCGCACAACTGCTCGGCACTGCACTCGGTGTTGGCGCCGAGGTCCAGCACATGGGTTTCGCCGCGCAGGGTCGGCAGTGCGCGCACGATGGCCGGCCGTTCGATGCCGGGCAACATGTGCAGGACGAAGCGGGCCGTGGCCATCAGGGCGCCGGTGTTGCCGGCGCTCACGCAGGCCTGGGCACTGCCGTCGGCGACCAGGTTGATCGCCACGCGCATGGACGAATCTTTCTTGTTGCGCAGCGCTTTGGCCGGCGGTTCGTCCATGTCGACCACCTGGCTGGCGTGATGGACATCCAGCGGCAGGTTGGTGGTATCGGTCGGCAACAGGCCCCGAACCGCTCCTTCATCCCCGACGAGGATCAGTCGCACGTCCGGATGCTGTCGCAGGAAATTGACCGCCGCCGGAACCACCACGGATGGGCCGTGGTCGCCTCCCATGGCGTCCACGGCGACGACCAGGCTCAATGCCTACTCGCTCCGGCCGGTATCGATGACCTTGCGGCCGCGGTAGTAGCCGCTGGGGCTCACGTGGTGACGACGGTGGACCTCACCGGTGGTCGGCTCCACGGACAAGGTCGGGGGCTTGAGAGCGTCATGCGAGCGGCGCATGCCGCGCTTGGAACGGCTTTTGTGGTCCTGTGCAACGGCCATGGTGGGTCCTGCTTGGTGGTCAATACCCGCGCAGTGCGGGCTTTGCTTATTTGCTCTTGAGTGCGCGGAGGGCCGCGAACGGCTGCCGCTTGGCGGTCGGCGCGGCGGGCACATCGGCCGCCTGGCACTGACCGTCGGCGTGATACGGGTAGTCCGGCAACGCCAACAACAACTCGTCCTCAATCACGTCAGCCACGGCGACTTCCTGTCCTTCGGCACATATCAGCGGCGCTACGTCATCCGGCAGGCGCTGCCCGGCCTCTTCGCTGCGGACGACGCCGAGCCTTACCGACGCCCGCAGCGTCAACTCGAACGGCTCGAGGCAGCGCTGACAACGCACGGTGACCGTGCAGCTGGCCTGGCCCGTCAGGGCTGGGCCGCCGCCCGGCAACACGTCGCCGGCAAGCATCACCGTGGCAGTGCCGGTCGGATTTTCCAGGCACGCGCCCAGCCGCGGCAAACGGGCCAGTGACAGGCTGCCCGTTTGCTGGCGTCCCGTCCGCGCCCATTCGCGGGGGTCGATGAACTCTGGAAGTCGCCCCGACATAAGGGCGCGAAGTGTAGTCGTGGCATGTTGGCCTGTCAAAGCCGCGCGGGCGGGGAGCGGAGGGTGTCAGTGGCTACAATCGGCGATTGTCGACAGGTCCCGGAAGTTGCTCCATGTCCACCACGTTTCCGTTGGTTCTCGCGTCCACCTCAGTCACGCGCCGGCAACTGCTCGAACGCCTGGGTTTGGCGTTTGATCTGCATGCGCCGCAGGTGGACGAAACCGCGCATCCGGGCGAGGCGCCGGGCGCTCTGGCCGAGCGCCTGGCGCGCGCCAAGGCACAGGCCGTCGCGGTGCAGCAGCCGGGGCGCCATGTGATCGGTTCGGACCAGGTGGCAGTGGTCGACGGGCGCGTGCTGGGCAAGCCCGGAGATCGTGAGCGGGCGGCGCGTCAGCTCGCCATGGCCGCCGGTCGGCTGATGCGCTTTGAGACGGCCGTGTGCGTGATCGACGGGCGCAGCGGCGATGTCCGCGAGCGGCGCGTGCCGTTCGAGGTACAGCTGCGGCCGCTAAGCGAGGTGGAGATCGCGCGCTATCTGGATCGTGAGCAGCCGTTTGACTGTGCCGGGGCGCTGCGCTCGGAGGGGTTGGGCGTGACGCTGTGTCAGCGGATGAGTGGCGACGATCCGACCGCCCTGCTCGGTCTGCCGTTGATCGCCTTGTGCGAACTGCTGCGCGAGTGCGGCGTGTCGTTGCCTTAGCCTGACGGCGGCGTCAGCGCCAGGCCGGGCCGCTGCGGAACGCGTTCAGCAGGCCGGCCCCGGCCTCGTTGCCGGCGCTGCGGAACAGCTTTTCGAAATAGGCGCGCTGCACGGTGTAATCGACCATCTTCTCGGCCTTGAAGACCTCGCGCGCCACGTAGTTGGCGTCACCCAGCGCGTCAACGAGCCCCAGCTCCAGGCCTTGCTGGCCGGTCCACACCAGGCCGCTGAACAGCCGCGGATCGTCTTTCAGGCGCTCGCCGCGTCCCTGCTTGACGGTTTCGATGAACTGCGCGTGGATGGTCTCCAGCAATTGCCGGGCGTGGTCCACGTCGTCGGGGTCCTGCGGGGAGAAGGGGTCGAGGAAGCCCTTGTGCTGGCCGGCGGTCAGCAGGCGGCGCTCGACGCCGAGCTTGTCCAGTGCCTCGACAAAGCCGAAGCCGTTCATCAGCACGCCGATCGAGCCCACCACGCTGGCGGGGTCGGCATAGATGTTGTCTGCGGCGACGGCCACGTAATAGCCGCCGGATGCGCACACGTCGTCGATCACCGCGTGCAAGGGCACCGCAGGGTGGGCGGCGCGCAGGCGTTGGATCTCGCTGTTGATGCGGCTGGCTTGCACCGGGCTGCCGCCGGGGCTGTCGATGCGCAGGATGACGCCGGCAACGTTCTTGTTCTTGTAGGCACTGCGCAGCGATTCGATGACCAGGTCGGCATTGGCGTCGGTGCCTGGCGCGATGATGCCGTTCAGGTGCACCACCGCAGTGTGCCGGCCGGTCGTAGGCGCCACGCTGACATCGGTGCGAAACAGTGTCAGCACCAGCACCACCAGAGCCAGCGTCAGCAGGCGAAGAAAGATCCGCCAACGGCGCGCACGGCGCTGCTCGATGAGCTGCTTTTCGAGCAGGCGCTCGATCAGGCGGCGCTCCCAGGTCGGCGCGGAATCGTCATTCATGGCGGGCTCGGGGTGAGGGTCTGCTGGCGCAAGCGGATCAGAACAGACTCAAGGGCTGACGGCAAGGGCGCGCTGAAGTGGCGCGCGCCGACGCCGTCGAGCGGTGCAATCTCGAGTTCCGCCGCATGCAAAAACAGACGCCTGAGTCCGATGTCGCCGAGGCGTGCCTCGGCTTGGGGGTCGCCGTACTTGGCGTCACCGGCCAGTGGACAGCCCAGGTGGGCGGCATGCACGCGGATCTGGTGGGTTCGTCCGGACAGCAGCTCGGCTTCGACCAGCGTTGCCTGCGGGTAGCGCTCGCG
>DQBD01000139.1:0-3767 GCA_003526065.1 Gammaproteobacteria bacterium
CAACAACCTCAACCTCAACCTGCTGCTGCTGCTGCTGCTGCTGCTGCTGCATCTGGTGCTGCTGCGGCGAGGCAAACTGCTGCTGCTGTTGCTGCTGCCGGGGGCGGCGCTGGCGCAGGCCGGCCTGCCGGCACTGACACTCAGTCAGGCCGCCGACGGCGGGCAGACCTGGAGCGTCAGCCTGCAGGTGCTGGCGGTGATGACCTTCCTCACCCTGCTGCCCGGGGTGTTGCTGGCCATGACCTCGTTCACGCGCATCGTGGTGGTGCTGGCCATCCTGCGCCAGGCGCTGGGCACCGGCCAGACGCCGTCGGCGCAGATTCTGGCCGGCCTGGCGCTGCTGCTGACGCTGTTCGTGATGGGGCCGGTGCTCGGCCGCATCAACAGCGAGGCGCTGCAGCCGTACCTGAACGAGGAACTGAGCCTGACCGACGCGGCCAGCCGGGCGCAGGCGCCGCTGCGCCAGTTCATGCTGGCGCAGACGCGCGAGAGTGACATCGCCACGTTTGCCCGCATTTCCGGGCGCGAGGCGGCGTTCGAGGGGCCGGACGCGGTGCCGTTCACGCTGCTGACGGCCGCCTTCGTCACCAGCGAACTGAAAACCGCGTTCCAGATCGGCTTTCTGCTGTTCGTGCCGTTCGTGGTGATCGATCTGGTGGTGGCCAGCGTGCTGATGTCGCTGGGCATGATGATGCTGTCGCCGATGATCATCTCGCTGCCGTTCAAGATCATGCTGTTCGTGCTGGTGGACGGCTGGTCGCTGGTGCTCGGCACGCTGGCCGGCAGCTTCTACCGGTGACCGGGCGATGACACCGCAAACCGTGCTCGACGTCGGTCGCGAGGCGCTGTGGATGTGCCTGCTGCTGGCCGGCGGGCCGCTGCTGGCCATGCTGCTGGTGGGTTTGCTGGTGGGCATGCTGCAGGCCGCCACGCAGATCAACGAGATGACGCTGAGCTTCGTGCCGAAGCTGATCGTGATGGCCCTGGTGCTGGTGCTGATGGGGCCATGGCTGGTGCAGACGCTGGTCGACTACACCCAGCGCCTGGTCACGTCCATTCCGGGGCTGGTCGGCTGATGGACATCGACAGCGCCCGCATCGGTGCCTGGGTCGGCCAGTTCGTGTGGCCGTTCCTGCGCCTGTCGGCGTTCCTGCTGGCGGCGCCGCTGTTCGGCGCCCGCAGCGTGCCGGTGCGCGTGCGCATCACGGTGGCGGTGGTGATGACGGCCCTGCTGGTGCCGGCGCTGCCGGCGCCACCGACGCTCGACATGCTCTCGCCGCTGGGGCTGCTCACTGCGGTGCAGCAGGTCGGCATCGGCCTGCTGGGGGGCTTTCTGCTGCAGCTGTTCCTGGCCGCACTCACCTTCGCCGGCGAGCTGATTTCGCTGGGCATGGGGCTCGGGTTCGCCTCGCTGGTGGACCCGCAGAACGGCGTCAGCATTCCGATCCTGTCGCAGTTCTACCTGATGCTGGCGCTGTTGCTGATGCTGGCCTTCGACGGCCATCTGCTGCTGCTGGAACTGCTGGCGCGCAGCTTCACCACGCTGCCGGTGGCGCCGGTCGGGCTGCAGTTCGCCGATTTCCGCGCCGTGGCCGGTTTCATTGCCGACATGTTCGCGCTCGGCCTGCTGGTGGCGTTGCCGGCGGTGACCGTTTTGCTGGTGGTCAACCTGGCGTTTGCCGTGGTCAGCCGCGCCGCGCCGCAGCTGAACCTGTTCGCGATCGGTTTTCCGGTGTCCCTGCTGGTCGGGCTGCTGATCGTGCTGCTCACGCTGCCGGCGTTGCCGGGGCAGTGGGATGACATTTTCGGCCAGTCCGTCGGACATCTGACGGGCGTGCTGGCGGGGAACTGAGCATGGCCGAAGAAAGCGCCCAGGAACGTACAGAAAAGGCCACCCCCAAACGCCTCAAGGACGCCCGTGACAAGGGCCAGGTGGCGCGTTCGCGCGAGTTGAACTCGGCCGCGCTGGTGTTGCTGGGGTCACTGGGGCTGTGGCTGCTCGGCGAGCGGCTCGGCGGCGCCATGCAGGCGTTGCTGCGCAATGGTCTCAGCGTGCCGCGGCAGGCGCTGCTGGACCCGGCGGCGCCCGGTGTCTGGCTGGGGCAGGCGGCCGGACAGGCGCTGCTGGCGCTGTCGCCCTGGCTGGTGTTGGCGGTGGTGGTGGCGGCCCTGGCGCCGCTGATGCTGGGCGGGTTTCTGTGGTCCGGCGAAAACCTGCAACCGAAGTTCGAGCGCCTGAGCCCGGCCAAGGGGCTGAAGCGCGTGTTCTCGGCGCAGGGCGCGGTGGAGACCGGCAAGGCGCTGGGCAAGTTCGCGGTGGTCGGTGGTCTGGCGCTGCTGGTGATGTGGCAGATGGCGCCGGCCCTGCTGGGCCTGGGCGGCGAGCCGCTGCCGGCGGCCATCGAGCACGCCGGCAGTCTCACCGCGCGCGCGTTCTTCCTGACCGCGCTCGGGCTGCTGCTGATCGCCGCCGTGGACGTGCCGTTTCAGCTGTGGAACCACGCCCGCCAGCTGCGCATGACGCGTCAGGACATCAAGGACGAGATGAAGCAGACCGAGGGCAGCCCCGAGCTGCGCGGCCGCCAGCGCCAGCGCCAGCAGGAGCTGTCGCGCCGACGCATGATGCAGGACATCCCCGGCGCCAGTGTGGTGGTCACCAACCCGACCCACTACGCGGTGGCGCTGCGCTACGACGCCGGCGCCGACGGCGCCCCGCGTCTGGTGGCCAAGGGCGCCGACCTGATCGCCGCGCAGATTCGTGCCGCGGCCAAGGAGCACGGCGTGCCGATCCTGGAACAGCCGCCGCTGGCGCGCGCCCTGTACTACACGACGAAGCTCGGCGCCGAGGTGCCGCGCGAGCTGTACACGGTGGTGGCGCAGGTGCTGGCGTGGGTGTACCAGCTGCGCGCCGGCCACACCGACCTGCCGCAGCTCGATCCGCTGCCGGTATCCGACGAACTGCAACGGCCACGCGGCGGCGTGGCGGCCGACCCGGCCTGAGCCTGAGGAGATCGCGACGTGAACACCGCTGTCATGAGCATGGGCAACATGCGCGCGCTGGTGGGCCTCGGCCTGGGTACGCCGCTGCTGGTGCTGACCCTGCTGGGCATGATGCTGATCCCGCTGCCGCCGCTGGCGCTGGATCTGCTGTTCACCTTCAACATTGCCCTGTCGCTGGTGGTGCTGCTGGTGTCGGTGTACGCGCTGCGGCCGCTGGACTTCGCGGTGTTTCCGACCCTGCTGCTGGTGGCGACGCTGCTGCGCCTGGCGCTGAACGTTGCCTCCACGCGGCTGGTGCTGTTGAACGGCCACACCGGCCCGGGGGCGGCCGGGGACGTGATCGAGGCCTTCGGCTCGTTCGTCATCGGCGGCAACTACGCGGTCGGCCTGGTGGTGTTCGTGATCCTGATGATCATCAACTTCGCCGTGGTCACCAAGGGTGCCGGGCGCGTGTCGGAGGTCAATGCCCGCTTCACCCTGGATGCCATGCCGGGCAAGCAGATGGCCATCGACGCCGACCTGTCGGCGGGTGTCATCACCCAGCAGCAGGCCCAGGCGCGGCGCGAGGAGGTGCGTCAGGAGTCCGACTTCTACGGCGCCATGGACGGTGCCAGCAAGTTCGTGCGCGGTGATGCCATCGCCGGCGTGCTGATCCTGCTCATCAACATCCTGGGCGGTATCGCCATCGGCATGGGCCAGCACGGCATGAATGCCGGCGACGCCATGCGCGTGTTCAGTCTGCTGACCATCGGCGACGGCCTGGTGGC
>DQBD01000139.1:4030-4243 GCA_003526065.1 Gammaproteobacteria bacterium
GGCCTGGTGGCGCAGGTGCCGTCGCTGCTGCTGTCGGTGGCGGCGGCCATCCTGGTCACCCGTGTGTCGCAGGCGGAGAACGTGTCCACCCAGGTCAGCAGCCAGCTGCTGGCCAACCCGACGGCGCTGGGCGTGGCCGGCGGCCTGGTGACGGTACTGGGCGTGGTGCCGGGCATGCCGCACTTCGCCTTCCTGACCCTGGGCGGCGGGCTG
>DQBD01000133.1 GCA_003526065.1 Gammaproteobacteria bacterium
AAGGTCAAGTGCCCTTCACCTTGTCGACCGACAGGTAGAAGTCGATTGCCGACATGATCCCGTCGCCCAGCTGCTCGTTGACCACATCCTTGATGCTCTCGCCGTAGTGCATCACCGCCTCGATGAGACGGTAAACCAGAGGCTCCTGCGCGATTTGCGGGTCATAGGCACGCATGGGCGGGCGCCCCATCGCGTTGAGCACATCGTCCGTGATGTCCGGCATCAACTGCGCGAGCTTGGCCCGCGTTGCCGGCTTCAGCTGCGCCTGCCCACGAAACAGCTGCGCCGTGTAGGCATTGCAAAGGTCGAGCGCCCGCGCGATCTCGTCGTAGGTCATGCCGCTGGCAGCCTTGTGTGCCTGCAGCATCTCAATCAACACTTCCCTGTTCATTGCCATCACCAACTCGCGTTAACCCGGGCCAAGCGGCCGCACTCTGCCGAACCCAAAAACCGAGCGAGCGCTCGCTCGTCTCGAAAATTGAAATGCACCCATCGTGCCAAGCGCTTTTTTTGGGGGAATCTGGCGATTTCTGGCGAGGCTGCCGGACTGCGCCGCCCACACACGAACCAATACCGGGCGAACAATGCGCGCCATGCACTGGAACGGGTCACGAGTGAGTCAGGCCCGGTACACGCCCCGAACTGTCAGGCGCCGCTGCGCGTTTCCTTGACCGAAAACACGAAACGGTGGACGCTTTCGATCGAAATTACCTGTTGTATGCCAATGCAACATCGGGCTGTTGCCCGAACGCTCCCCTGGACGGAGTCCACGCCCCGCGACCGGCCAGCACCCCATCTGGCGGGCGTCTTTCGCGGCGCGCGGCGAACCCTGCCAGCCGTGAGCCACCACCTGCCTTGCCCGGTACGACCACAACACCAATGAACACCGCGAAATCGGAACTCAAACGCTCGGCGAACAAGCCCGACACGCAGAAGGCGATCCTTGAGGCCGCCATTCGCCTGTTTGCCGACCTGGGCTTCAGCGGCGTAACCACCCGCATGGTCGCGCGCGAGGTGGGTATCGGCATCGCCACGCTGTACCACCACTTCCCGGACAAGGAGAGCCTGTACCTGGCTGCAATCACGCACGCCTACTCCCATCGGGCGCAGGAGTTCACGGTGCTGTCACAGGCACACAAGCCGCCACTGGAACGGCTCAGACACATGGTGTTCCGCTTCGCACACGTTGCCGCGTCGGACCCCTACTTCACCCGCCTGGTCAAGCGCGAGCAGCTGGAGGGTGATCCGGTGCGCATCCGCATGCTGGTGGATTCGACGCTCGGTGAGCAGGTAGCCGCGACCTACCGTCTGATCGAGGATCTCGACACCGATTACGACCCCCACCTGTTCATGATGTCGCTGCTGGGGATGATCCTGCACCACTACGAAGCGGCATCCATGTCACCGCTGTTCGAGCATTTTCTTCCGAGCCACCTGGATCCGGACGTGGTCGCCAGTCATGTGTTCAAGATGCTGACTCAAGGCCTGAACGCTACGCCGGCGCCCCTGCCTCCAGACAACGATTCGCGCTCGGCCTGATCCCTGAGGGCGTGCTGAACGTTCCGTCCCTGGAAGTTTTCCAAGCTCGCTGCTGCGCGGTACACGCCCGCGCAGCGCTCCATGAATCAACGGCTGGCGCCGTCGCTTCATGCCGGGGCATCCGGCCCCAGAGGGAGCGCTGAGTGGATCACAGTTCCCCAGCATCCGCCCGAGGTGGCACCCCTCTTCTGTAGAACCGCTAACCCGGGGAGTCGGTGCTCGGCTCGAGCATGAACCCCTGATAGCCGGCCGCCGCCACCTGCTGCAGCGTGGCGAAATACTGTGGTGCATCCAGGTGCACCGGAAACTGGCGGTGCTTGCCCGGAATGTTGGCGCCGGTGTACCAGGAATCGGTGCGCGGAAACAGCGTCTGATTGGCGATTTCGGCCACCGTCCGGCCCCAGTCGGCCTCGACACCCGGCGCGGCCTCGATGGCGCCCAGCCGGTCGCGGCGCAGGTCGGCAATGCAGTCGCGTATCCACTGCGCCTGCCGCTCGGCGCCGAGCGGCATGTTGTACAGAACCGACGGCGACTCCGGGCCGTGGATCATGAACAGGTTCGGAAAACCGCGCATGGCGAGGCCCAGATACGTGCTGAAGCGTCCGGCCCAGGCGTCACTCAGCGGCCGGCCGCCGCGCCCGCGCGGGTTCAGGCGCAGCAGCGCGCCGGTGATGGCGTCGAAACCGGTCGCCAGCACCAGCATGTCGAGCGGGTGCTCGCCGCGCTCGGTGCGCACGCCGTGCGGCGTGATCTCGACAATGGGATCCTCGCGCAGGTCGACCAGGGCGACGTTGGCGCGGTTGAAGGTTTCGTAGTAACCCTCGTCCAGGATCAGGCGCTTGGTGCCGATGGGGTAGCTCGGCAGCAGGCGCCGGGCGAGCGCCGGATCGCGCACGGTCTGCCGAATCTTGCCCCGCACGAACTCGCACAGCGTCTCGTTGGCCGCGGCGTTGCTCAGCAGGTCACCGTAGGTACCGAACGCAATGCCGAGCCCGCCGCGCTGCCAGTGTTGCTCGTAGGCGGCCGTGCGCTGCTCGGGCGTATCGTCCAGCGCCGAGCGCGTTGGCGACGGAAACGGCGTGCCGGCGAGTGTCTCCAGCATGGTGGCGCGCAGCTGTGGCCATTGCTCGCGGGTCTGCCGCTTGAAGGCAGCGTCGAGCGGGCGGTTGCGGGCCGGGATGGCGTACTGCGGTGTGCGCTGGAATACGTTCAGGTGCGCCGCCTCGCGGGCGATCACCGGAATGGCCTGTATGCCCGACGAGCCGGTACCGATGACACCCACGCGTTTGCCCGCAAAGCTGACCGGCTGCTGCGGCCACAGCCCTGTGTGGTAGCACTCCCCCCCGAAGCGGTCGAGGCCGGGAATGTTCGGACGGTTGGCGGCCGACAGCGCGCCCGTGGCGCACACCAGAAACTGCGCGCTAACGCGTTCACCCCCGGCCAGCTCGATTTCCCAGCACTGTGCCGCCTCGTCGTAGCGCGCGCCGGTGACGCGCGTGCTGAGCGAGATGTCGCGGCGCAGGTCAAAGCGGTCGGCGACGTGATTGAGGTACGCCAGTACGGCGGGCTGATCGGGCTGGGTCTCCGGCCAGTCCCACTCGTCCACGAGCTCCTGCGAGAACGTGTAGCAGTAGTAGGGGCCTCCCGGAAAATCCACCCGCGCGCCGGGATAGCGGTTCCAGGCCCAGGTGCCGCCGACGCTGCTCGCGTCGTCGAACACCCGCACGCGCAGACCAAGCTGGCGCAGCAGATGCAGCGCGTACAGGCCACCGAAGCCGGCGCCGATGACGACGGCGTCGAGTTGCCGGGGGGTTGATTCCGACATGGTTCTCCTC
The DNA here is from genome assembly GCA_003526065.1 of Gammaproteobacteria bacterium. The sequence goes on from DQBD01000133.1 coordinate 3,375, forward strand.
CTCATCCCCGCAGCGCCGGCCTCGGATCGGGCTCAGGTCGCGTCGCGGTGCTTGAGGATATGCAAACCCGCCGTCGCCGTCACGCGTACAGGCGGCCGAAGACTCACGCAACCTCAGCCCATGACACGTGAGGCACACCGTTAATCAAGCTGCCGTTATTGGGCGGATCGAGATCCGCCTTCCGCGTGGCATGTAAGAGGGAACACGGAAGGCAGATTACGCTTCGCTAATCTGCCCTCGCGGTGCTTGAGGATATGCAACCCCGCCGTCGCCGTCACGCGTA
>DQBD01000156.1:0-571 GCA_003526065.1 Gammaproteobacteria bacterium
CGCCGGTCTTGATCGCCTGGCGGACCATGACGGCGTCGAACCAGCCGCAGCGGCGCGGACGGCCGGTGGTGGCGCCGCGCTCGGCGCCGACGTCCGCCAGGTGCCGACCGACATCGTCGAACAGTTCGGTCGGGAACGGCCCCGAGCCGACACGCGTGGTGTAGGCCTTGGTAATACCCAGCACATAACCGATGGCGGTCGGCCCGACCCCGGAGCCGGTGGCGGCGGCGCCGGCGATGGTGTTGGACGAGGTCACGAACGGATACGTGCCGTGATCGACGTCCAGGAGCGTGCCCTGGGCCCCCTCGAACATGATCGGCCGCCCGTCGGCCATCAGCGCGTGCAGGCGGCCGGGCACGTCGTCCACCAGCTCGCGCAGCGCCTCACCCCAGGCCAGTGCCTGCTCGAGCATCGGCTGCAGTTCCAGCGCGGGCTGCCCGAACCGCTGCGTGAGCAGAAAATTGTAAAGATCCAGCAGTTCGGCCAGCTTGGCCTCGCAGCGGGCCGGCTGCAGCAGGTCGCTCAGGCGCAGCGCCCGGCGCGCCACCTTGTCCTCGTACGCCGGGCCGAT